>USSR01000413.1 GCA_900557355.1 uncultured Bacteroides sp. | reverse complement strand
TTTAATGGGACAGCAATGATAAATTATAAATCATAAATCTCATCATCATCATGGCATTCGTAAAGATATCAGAGCAACCTTCGCTCTACAACGACTTAGAAAAGAAATCTGTCCGCGAAATATTAGAGGACATCAACACAGAAGACCAGAAAGTGGCTTTGGCTGTTCAGAAAGCTATCCCACAGATTGAGAAACTGGTGACACAAATCGTTCCACGCATGAAGCAAGGCGGACGCATCTTTTATATGGGAGCAGGTACCAGCGGTCGCCTGGGTGTGCTGGATGCATCGGAAATTCCTCCAACATTCGGTATGCCTCCTACACTCGTCATCGGACTGATAGCAGGTGGTGATACAGCCCTGCGCAATCCGGTGGAAAATGCGGAGGACGATATGCGTCGCGGTTGGGAAGAGTTGGTTGAACGTAACATTACGGATAAAGATACCGTCATCGGCATTGCTGCTTCCGGCACGACTCCTTACGTTATCGGTGCCATGCAGAAAGCACGCGAACACGGCATTCTTACAGGCTGCATCACCAGCAACCCCGACTCTCCGATGGCAGCAGAAGCAGATGTTCCCATCGAAATGATTGTAGGACCGGAGTACGTAACAGGTAGCTCACGCATGAAATCGGGTACGGGACAGAAAATGATACTGAACATGATTACCACTTCTGTCATGATACAACTGGGTCGCGTAAAAGGTAATAAGATGGTGAACATGCAGCTGAGTAACCAGAAATTGGTAGACCGTGGTACCCGCATGATTGTAGAAGAACTGGGATTGGACTATGGAAAGGCAAAGGCACTGTTGCTAATGCATGGTTCAGTGAAAAAGGCAGTGGATGCTTATAGGGGGGTAACATTATGAAACTCCTCCCTTCCCTTTTCTTTTTTGTATTGCTTGCCCTGCAAGCCAATGCACAATCCTTGCAACGTGTTGCCCCCGAACAAGTCGGCATGGATTCCCGCCATTTGCTATACGCTGACGAAGCGATAGAAACCGCCATCGCCAATAAAGACATTCCCGGTGCCGTGCTCGCTGTAGTGCGCAACGGGAAGATGGCTTACCTCAAAGCATACGGCAACAAGCGGGTGTACCCTAACACCGAGCCTATGACCGTAAACACTATTTTCGATATGGCTTCATGCAGCAAACCCATGTCCACTGCCATCTGTACCCATATTCTGGCAGAACGTGGCAAGCTCCGTCTCTTGGATCCCGTCAGCCTCTACATCCCTGAATTTAAATCCTGGGTGAGCGAAGACGGAAAAGATAAGAAAATCATCCGTATCGCCGACCTGCTAACGCACACTTCCGGTCTCCCCCCTTATGCCCCAACCAGTGAATTGGAGAAACAATATGGCTCTCCCAGCCCCGACGGAATGATAGAGTACATAGCCAACTGCCGCCGCGACTTCAAGCCGCAGACCGATTTCCAATACAGTTGCCTTAACTACATCACCCTGCAACGCATCATCGAAACCGTCAGCGGACAATCTTTACGTGACTTCGCCCGCGAAAATCTCTTTGATGTATTAGGCATGGCCCATACCGACTATCTCCCCTGCAAGCGCGACAAGGATGGAAAATGGATAAACAGCGCCCTCCCCCACTGGGCAAAAACCGATCTCCACAGCACCGCCAATTGTCAACTGTCAACTGTCAATTGTCAATTGAAAAACGTCGCTCCTACCGAAAAACAACCCGACGGCAGCGTCCTCTGCGGACAAGTACACGACCCACTCGCCCGTGTCATGAATGGCGGTATTTCCGGCAATGCAGGTGTATTCTCTTGCGCCGAAGACATAGCTGTCCTCTGCGCCGCTCTGCAAAACGGCGGAGAATGGAACGGACGCCGCATCCTCAGCCCATTGGGAGTAAAAACTATGCGTACCGTCCCTCGTGCCACCGCTACATTAGGACGCACTTTAGGATGGGATAACTTCACCGCCTACGCTTCCAATAACGGAGATTATTTTGGTCCGAATACCTACGGGCACACCGGATACACCGGTACTTCCATCATCATAGATCCGGACAACGACACTTCCGTCATCCTGCTCGTCAATGCCGTGCATCCCGAAGACGGTCACAGCATGGTTCGTCTGCGCTCTCTGATAGCCAATGTTGTTGCAGCTTCTATCTATCCCACCCCACGTGTTTATACGGACCATTACTATAAGCGCTTCCTGCAATTCATGGATGACCCTGCCATTACTTCCAAAGACATCGTCATGGTGGGCAACAGCCTTACAGAAGGTGGCGGTGACTGGAACGCCCGCCTCAACAAGAAAAACATCCGTAACCGTGGTATCATCGGTGATGAAGTTATGGGTATTTACGACCGCCTGCACCAGATACTTCCGGGACACCCTGAGAAATTATTCCTCCTTGCCGGTGTCAACGACATCTCACACGACCTCACTGTGGACAGCATCGTCAGTATGATACGCATGACCGTAGAGCGCATTCAGCGTGAATCTCCCGATACGGGACTCTACCTGCAAAGTCTCCTGCCTTTCGATGAGAGCTTCGGACGTTACAAAAAGCTAACCGGAAAAACCGACATGGTTCCCGAAATCAATACACAACTGGAAATTTTAGCTAAAGATCACAAGATTACATTCATCAACCTCTTCCCGTTATTTACAGAGAAAGGCACGAATGTACTGCGCAAAGAGCTGACCAGCGATGGCTTGCACCTGAATGAAGAAGGATATAAAATTTGGGTGAAAGCGTTGAAAAAGAGAATGTAATGAGTGATTAGCGGTGAGTGATTAGTGGGTTGCACCGTTATTCCGCATAAGCCTTATTGCTAAACATTAATCACTCCCAACAATTCTCTCGTCTTATCCGCCAGGAACAAAGGTATATTCAGCAAATTCCCATCCTGCTTCAGATTCAACATTGAATACCGAATCCGACAAGCAGGTTGAAAGAGTTTCTCATACTGAATCAGACTTTTGCCCTGTATATTTTGATCTGCCTTTACCTCTATCGGATAGATCTGATTGATATACTGAAGCAGAAAATCCACCTCTGCCTTATTGCCTGAAGTCCAATAACGGAAAGGCATTTGAAACTGTGCCGTAAGACTTTGCAATATATAGTTTTCAGCCAGCGCTCCTTTATATTCTGTATAGGCAGGAGTAGGCAGCAATAGTATACTGGCATCCAATTCAGACAGCTTCCTCAACAACCCCAAATCCAATGTATAAAGTTTAAATGTGCCCAAATCATCATAAGCTTTCAATGGCAACTTAGGAGCCTTGCTAAGTAACACTTTATTAACAAGCCCTGCCTGCTCTAACCACAAAATTGCATCTTCATATTCCCTAGCACGTGCTCCCGGACGAACCAACTGATAAACAAACTTACGATTCTCTTTCGCCAACTGCGAAGGCAACGAATTCCAAACATAATTGATACGAGGAGCCAAAGTCGGAGTAGTATGTTTCACGAAATCCAGAGCATAATCATTCAGTATATCTTGAAGTGCAGAGTCCACTCTCTCCATATCATTAAAATCAACCATCAACGTGGCCGGTTCAGGCATACCACCACAAATGGAATAAGCAGTAAAAGACTCCCGCAACTTATCAAAAAAGATCTGTGGCAGTGGCTCTACCTTATCAATAGAATGCATATACTCATGCATAACCGGGTCTTTTGTCCTCAGGAACTCCGTAAAAGTGAGTGGATACATATAAAGATGATTCACTTTCCCCACCGGAAATGATTTACCCACATGATTCAGATAGATACCTAACAAAGAGCCCGCACACGCCACAGCATACTCTGGAGCTTCCTCACAGAAGTATTTCAATGCATTCAACGCCTCGTTGCACTCTTGAATTTCATCCAGAATCAATAAGGTTGTTTGAGGTTCTATCTTCTTTCCATGCAAAAAAGATAAGTGTTGAATAATTCGTTGAGGGTCTTTCGTTGTTCTGAAGACATCGCAAAGACCACTTTCATCCTTATCTAAACTGAAATAAGCAACATCGTCAAAATACTCCCTGCCAAAGTACTTCAAAGCCCACGTCTTACCTACCTGTCGTGCACCATGAACTACAAGCGGCTTTCTGTTAGTATCCGTTTTCCATGCTGCCAATTGCGAGATAATGTCTCTTTCAAACATAGCGTATCACATTTTTGATATCACAAAAGTGTATGTTTACACATTTTTGATATGAGTTTCGTGCAAATATACACATTTTCGGCAAAAACCTGCAATAGTAAAATATAAAACAAACGAAGGAGGCCTATCTAATCACAAGAAATAGATAGGCCTCCTTTATTTTTTAAAGAAGAAGTTAGTTTACTGAACCACCTCTGTCATTATTACATCAAAAGCTAATACTGAATAACCGGGAATCGATCCATTACCATCAGTTCCATACGCAGAACCCCATGGAACATAAACCATCCAGCGTTCTCCAACGCGCATATATTGCAGGAAAGTTCTCCATCCACTTGTCAGTGAAGAAGAGTTGATAGTAAACATAACAGTCCAGTCGAAATCTGTCGGCTCATTCTTTGGAGGATTAGGGATAGCCTGATCTATTGCACTATATCCCGTAAAACTTCCATCAAACTTAGTACCAGTAATCAGTGTACCATAATAATAAACATAAGCCGCTTCTGTAGCCATCGGACGTTGTCCATCCAGATTCTTCACAAGCTTTTTACAATATATATATTCCGGAGTCTGAAGAGTGCTGACAAATTCATTCTTAACATAGAATATTTCGCCTACCTCTACTTTATCCAACTTTTCCAAGTCCATAGGAACATAATTATCTCCCGCAACTACCTTGATAGAATCCAGAAACGCTTGGTTACGCTCCTGCCAGTTCGCATATTTCCCTTCCTCTTCCACTTCTTCGCAAGAAACAAACGCACCTGCCAAAATCAGCAGGAAAGGTAAAAATACTAAGAGTTTTTTATTCATTCAATTATTTTTTATTCTGTATTCTAACTTTCGAATTCCAGTACTTATTGCAACCCTTTCAGCAATGAAGTGATGCTGACACGGTCTGCAATGATGTTATTCAGTTCAGCAATAGCCACGCGTTCCTGTTGCATCGTATCACGATTACGCAGTGTCACGCAGTTATCTTCCAGAGTTTGGTGGTCAACAGTCACACAGTACGGAGTACCGATGGCATCCTGACGACGGTAACGTTTACCGATACTATCTTTTTCATCATACTGGCAGTGGAAGTGGAACTTCAATGAGTCGATGATCTCACGAGCCTTTTCAGGCAGACCGTCTTTCTTCACCAACGGCATTACGGCCAACTTCACAGGAGCCAGTGCGGCAGGCAATCTCAGCACTACGCGGCTTTCTCCACTTTCCAGTTGTTCTTCGCAATAAGAAGCAGACATGATGCTGAGGAACATACGGTCCACACCGATAGAAGTCTCGATAACATACGGAGTATAACTTTCATTTGTCTCAGGATCGAAGTACTTAATATTCTTACCTGAGAACTTCTCATGCTGAGACAAGTCAAAATTCGTACGGCTATGGATACCTTCCACTTCCTTGAAACCAAACGGCATCAGGAACTCGATATCTGTAGCAGCATTCGCATAGTGAGCCAACTTATCATGATCGTGATAACGATAGTGGTCATCACCGAATCCCAATGCCTTATGCCATTTCAGGCGAATTTCCTTCCACTTCTTAAACCAGTCCAATTCAGTGCCCGGCTTCACGAAGAACTGCATTTCCATCTGTTCGAACTCACGCATACGGAAAATGAACTGACGGGCAACAATCTCGTTACGGAATGCCTTACCAATCTGTGCAATACCGAAAGGTATCTTCATACGGCCGGTCTTCTGCACATTCAGGTAGTTCACAAAGATACCCTGAGCTGTTTCAGGACGCAGATAAATCTTCATGGCACCATCCGAAGTAGAACCCATTTCTGTAGAGAACATCAGGTTGAACTGACGAACTTCCGTCCAGTTCTTTGTACCGCTGATGGGGCAAACGATTTCTTCATCCACGATAATCTGGCGAAGCTCGTCAAGGTTATTTTCATTCAGTGCCTTTGCAAAACGTTCGTGCAATGCGTCACGTTTAGCCTGATGTTCCAGTACGCGACCGTTTGTGCTACGGAACTGTGCTTCATCAAAAGCCTCTCCAAAACGTTTAGCAGCTTTGGCAACTTCTTTATTAATCTTATCGTCGTACTTTGCAAGTTGGTCTTCAATCAATACATCGGCACGATAACGCTTCTTGGAATCACGGTTGTCAATCAAAGGGTCATTGAATGCGTCTACGTGTCCGGAAGCCTTCCAGATGGAT
>USSR01000412.1 GCA_900557355.1 uncultured Bacteroides sp. | reverse complement strand
ACTTCCTATAGATGCTGTTCCGGATATTACAAACAATCAGGTACAGATTGTAACCGTGTCACCAACTTTGGCTCCACAAGAGGTGGAGCAACTTATCACAATGCCCGTGGAAATCGCCATGAGCAATATCATGAATGTCACTGAAATCCGTTCCGTCTCCCGTTTCGGGCTGTCGGTGGTGACGGTAGTCTTTAAAGAGAGTGTACCTACTCTGGATGCCCGCCAGCTGGTGAACGAGCAAATACAGAGTGTGGCTGGTGAGATTCCTTCCGAGTTGGGTATGCCCGAAATGATGCCTATCACCACCGGGCTGGGCGAGATATACCAATATGTATTGAAAGTGGAGCCGGATTATGAAGATAAATATGATGCTATGGAGCTTCGTACCATTCAGGATTGGATTGTGAAACGGCAATTGTCAGGTATTCCAGGAATTGTTGAGATAAACAGTTTCGGAGGCTATCTGAAACAATATGAAGTAGCGGTTGATCCGGATGTACTTTTCTCTCTCAATATCACCATCGGAGAGGTGTTCGAAGCTTTAAATAAGAATAATCAGAATACGGGTGGCAGCTATATCGAGAAAGTAAATCGTGCTTATTATATTCGTTCCGAAGGAATGATAAGCCGCATTAAAGATGTGGAACAGATAGTAGTAGCTAATCGTAATGGTATTCCTATCCGTATCAGTGACATTGGTACAGTACGCTTCGGAGCACCCAAACGTTTCGGAGCCATGACAATGGACGGCAAGGGCGAATGTGTGGGTGGCATTGCCATGATGCTGAAAGGAGCCAATGCCAATGTCGTAACCGGAGAACTGGAGAAAAGGGTGGAAAAGATACAGAAGATATTGCCGGAAGGTGTTACTATCGAGCCTTATCTGAACCGCTCTGAATTAGTGAACCGCAACATTTCTACTGTTATCTACAATCTGATAGAAGGCGCGATCATCGTATTTCTGGTATTGATTGTTTTTCTGGGCAATGTACGTGCTGGACTGATTGTGGCTTCCGTCATTCCATTAGCAATGTTGTTTGCATTCATTCTGATGCGTATCTTTAATGTTTCTGCCAACCTTATGAGCTTGGGGGCGATAGATTTCGGTATTGTTGTCGATGGCTCCATTGTTATATTGGAAGGTATATTGGCGCATATTTACAGTAAGAAGTTTAAAGGACGTACTTTATCGGCAAAAGAAATGGATGCGGAAGTAGAGAAAGGTGCTTCGAGTGTGGTACGGTCTGCGACATTTGCTGTATTCATCATTCTGATCGTTTTTTTCCCTATACTGACGTTGACAGGAATAGAAGGGAAGTATTTCACGCCGATGGCTAAAACCTTGGTATTTTGCATTATCGGTGCTCTGTTCTTATCATTGACTTACGTTCCGATGATGGCTTCCCTGTTCCTGAAACATCATATTGTGACAAAACCGACTTTTGCTGATAAATTCTTTGAAGCACTGAATAAACTCTATGCCCGTGCCTTGTCATTTTGCTTACGCTTTAAGTGGCAAACTGTTGCAACTGCGTTTGTGGCTCTGGTTATTTCTCTCTTTCTTTTCACCCGTCTGGGAGCGGAGTTTATTCCTACGTTGGATGAAGGGGATTTTGCCATGCAGATGACGCTTCCGGCCGGCAGTTCGTTGAGCGAAAGCATCGAAGTATCCAATGAAGCGGAGAAACTCCTGATGGATAAACTCCCGGAAATAAAACATGTGGTAGCCAAAATAGGTACGGCGGAAGTTCCGACAGACCCGATGGCAGTGGAAGATGCCGACGTAATGATTGTCATGAAGCCTTTTAAGGAGTGGACCAGTGCTGCCAGTCGTGCCGAAATGGTAGAGAAGATGAAAGAGGCTCTTGAACCGTTAGCTAACCGTGCAGAGTTTAATTTCTCCCAACCTATTCAACTTCGTTTTAATGAGTTGATGACAGGAGCCAAAGCAGATATTGCTGTTAAACTTTATGGAGAAGATGCACATGAACTCTATCAGAAGGCAAAAGAAGCTGCTGCTTTTGTAGAAAAGGTACCTGGGGCATCGGATGTGATTGTAGAACAGACAATGGGGTTGCCTCAGTTGGTAGTAAAGTATAATCGTGGAAAGATTGCCCGCTATGGTATCAATATAGAAGAATTGAATACTATTATTCGTACAGCCTATGCCGGAGAGGCTAGTGGAGTAGTCTTTGAAAATGAGCGTCGCTTTGACTTGGTGGTTCGTCTGGATCAGGATAAAGTGGCTGATTTGAATCTGGATAAACTCTTTGTCCGTTCCAATGAAGGCATTCAGATACCGGTCAGTGAGGTAGCTACCATTGATTTGGTGAATGGTCCGTTACAGATTAACCGGGATGCAACCAAACGTCGTATTGTAATCGGGGTCAATGTGCGTGGAGCGGATATTCAGCAGGTGGTGCAGGATATACAGAAGACGCTGGACAAGAATATTCAATTAAAGCCCGGATATTATTTCGAATATGGCGGACAATTTGAGAATTTGCAGAATGCCATCAACACTTTGCTGGTTGTTGTACCGGTAGCTCTGATGCTGATTCTATTACTATTGTTTTTCGCTTTCAAGAATGTTACTTATACATTGGTGGTGTTCTCTACCGTGCCTCTTTCATTGATTGGCGGTATTCTGGCACTATGGCTACGCGGTCTTCCATTCAGCATTTCGGCGGGAGTAGGCTTCATTGCCCTCTTTGGTGTAGCGGTTCTCAATGGTATTTTAATGATTAATCACTTTAATGATATAAGAAAAGAAACTATGTATGCTCTTTCTACCAGACGGGTGATTGCCCGTGGAACCGCTCATTTGTTGCGGCCTGTTTTCTTGACAGGACTGGTTGCTTCCTTGGGATTTGTTCCTATGGCCATTGCCACCTCGGCCGGCGCCGAAGTGCAGCGTCCGTTGGCTACTGTAGTTATTGGCGGGCTGATTGTATCTACTGTATTGACACTGCTTATTATTCCTGTTTTCTATCAGATTGTAAGCTATACAGTGGTATGGAAACGTCATTTCTCTGCCAAAAAGTTCTTGTTCTTCTTTCTATTGTTGGCTGTTATGTTGCCCTTTACGGCGAAAGCTCAGGAGAAAGTGACGATGGAGCAGGCTATAGAACTGGCAAAGCAGAACCATCCCCGGTTGAAAATAGCTTCTGCGGCAATCCGCCAGGTAAAGGCGGGCAGGGGAGAAGTTTTGGAATTGTCTCCTACCGAGATGAACTATTCATGGGGACAACTGAATGGTGAACTTAGAAAAGACAAGCAGTGGGAAGTAACCCAAGGCTTAGGCTCTCTGTTGACTCCTTTTTATAAGAATGCCTTGGTGAACAGGCAGGTTGAAACGGGGACTTTCTACCGGAAGATTGTTGAAAAAGAGGTGGTGGCGGAAGTGAAGCGGGCATGGGCATATTATCTGTATGCTTGCAATCTTCGTGCCTTATACAGTGACCAGAACAAATTGGCCGGGCAATTACAGCGTATGGGTGAGTTGCGTTATCAGCAGGGAGAAATAACTTTGCTGGAGAAAAACATGACCACCAGTATGGCTGTGGATATGAAGAATCGCCTTTTTCAGGCACAAGAAGAGGAAAAACTGGCTTTGTCACGCCTGAATTGGGTCTGTTATGCAGACCGGCCATTGATTCCGGCAGATACGGCATTGATACTATTTCCGGTAGATTATCAGGTGCCGTCTTTTTCGGAAGTCCATCTGAATTATTTTCAGAGTCAGGCTAATGAGGCTAAAGCACAATTGAATGTGGAGCGAAGCCGATTTTTCCCTGAACTTTCCTTCGGTTACGTACGTCAGGATATACTTCCACTGAAAGGATTGAATTCGTGGATGGTTGGAGTTTCCTTTCCGGTTTATTTCTTGCCGCGGCATAGCAAGATAAAGCAAGCGAAAGTGGCTGCCGTCATAGCAAGAACTGAAGCTGAGGCTAATACACAGAATCTATATAACAAAGTTTCGGAAGCTGTTGCCAGTTTGCGCCGCCAGTCTGAAAGTCTGCGCTATTATACAAGATCGGCATTGAAAGAAGCGGATGAACTGTTGAAGGTGGCTAACCTGCAGTTGCAACATAGCGAAACTAATATAACTGAATTTATACAAGCCGTTAATGTGGCGCGTGACATTCGTCGCGGATACCTCGAAACGGTATATCAATACAATATAGCAGCCCTTGAATACGAACTTTTTAAATAGAATGATGACGATGAAAAAGATAACTTTCCCCTTAATTCTGCTGGTGCTGACAGCATGCGGCGAGAACAAAGAAGTACAACCGGCAGAAGAGGCTACTGCTGTTGCCGTAGCAGAAAACGTGATAGATAGCATTCAGGTAGATGCTATCACTTCAGCTACTTCTAAACCCAATCAGGTATCATTTAACGGTACAATGGTTATTCCTCCACAACGGATGGCGACGGTTTCGCTTACGATGGGTGGGGTTATTAAAAGTACTTCTTTGTTGCCCGGTGAACCTGTACGGCAAGGGAGTGTATTGGCTACTCTGGAAAATCCCGACTTTATAACTTTACAACAGACATATCTGGACAGTCATGCACAGACTGAATTTCTGGAAGCGGAATACCTTCGCCAGCAAGCTCTTTCTGCCGAACAAGCAGCCTCCCAAAAGAAACTTCAGCAAAGCAAGGCAGATTACCTTTCAATGAAAAGCCGTGTGGAGGCGGCGGCTGCACAGTTGAAATTACTGGGAGTGGAACCTGAAGTCTTGCTGAAGGAGGGTATTCAACCTTTTTTGCAGATTAAAGCTCCGATCAGTGGTTATGTGGCAGATGTGAAAATGAATGTCGGTAAATATATGAATGTAGGAGATGCCCTTTGTGAAATAGTAGATAAAAGTCGGACTTTACTCAGATTGACAACCTATGAAAAGGATCTGGCAGATATGAAAGTGGGAAATCCGGTACAATTTCGTGTAAACGGAATGGGAAAAACAGTATTTAAGGCTACTTTGATATCTATCGGGCAGAAAGTGGATGAAGATACACGTTCTGTTGAAGTCTATGCCAGGGTAGATACTGTGGACAATCAATTCCGTCCCGGTATGTACGTCACAGCAAGGATTATGAAAGAGCAGGCTTCGGCTGAACAATAAGGTTCCTTATCTTTGAAAAAATAAGGATGTGATGGAATAAAATGTATCTTTGTATGTAAAATACTGCAAGCATGAAAAATCGGTATACTCTGTTCATACTCATCGTTTCCATTTCCGTGGCAACATTGATTCATTTTCCGGAATTGGTTTCTCTCTTTGATGTCTTCGAGAGCCAGACACTGTTTCCGGGCATGAGGCCTGCTGATGTGGCAAGTGAAGTGTTTTTCACTTTCATCTCTCTTGTGATTCTGTTTGAGGTGAACATTTTGCTGTTTCACTTTAACCAGCCGGCTGTAAAAATTACCTGGCAGAAGATGATATTGTCATTGATACTGACTTGGATTTTAAGCAGTTTGTTAGGGAAATGTTTTGTATTCCTGCATCACACTTTCGATATTCCGGCCATTGATGCCATGGTACATCATTATCTGCATCCTCTGCGTGATTTTATAATAACCTGTACCGTATCGGGAAGTTGTTATATATCCTACCTTATCTGGCGCCAGCAGGAAGTCGTTATAGAAAACCAGCAGCTGCAGGCCGAGAACATTCTGAACCAGTATGAGGCTTTGAAGAATCAATTGAATCCGCACATGCTTTTTAACTCTCTGAATACTCTCCGGTCACTGGTACGCGAAGACCAGGATAAAGCACAGGAATACATTCAGGAACTTTCCCGTGTTTTGCGCTACACTTTGCAGGGAAATGATTCGAAAAGTGTGTGTGTGAAGGATGAAATAGAATTTGTGTCGGCTTATATCTTTTTGTTGAAGATGCGTTTTGAAGATAATCTCTCTTTTGATATTTGTATTGATAATAAATATGCCAATTATTATTTGCCTCCTATGGCAGTCCAGATGCTGATAGAGAATGCAGTGAAACATAATGAAATAAGCGACAGGCATCCATTGAATATCCGTATTTATACCGAAGGGGAAGAATTAATCGTTACCAATCCGGTGCAGCCTAAACTGACTGCTACTATAGGAACTGGCATAGGACTGGCAAATCTTGCAAAACGCTATTATTTGCTTTACAAGCGGGAGATACAAATCAGCGAGAACGAGCAGTTTACCATACGTATTCCTTTAATACCGAGTGTTTCATGAAAGTAATTATTATAGAAGATGAGAAAGCGGCAGTTCGCAACCTGAAAGCTTTGTTACAGGAAGTGAAGCCGGAAGTGGAAGTAGAGGCTACTTTGGACAGTATTGCGGCTGTTCC
>USSR01000411.1 GCA_900557355.1 uncultured Bacteroides sp. | reverse complement strand
TTTCTGCACGGTAATGGATCAGTATACCAATTGGCTGTGGCATATATTGCATAGTTTAATTGATATATTTATAAATTACACCTATAAACTAACAAATGGTATTTTATAATTTTCTCCCATAGAGTCGCGGTATTCCTTGCAGAAGCGGTCATATACATTTCGGGCAATACCTTTCTTTCCTTGTGCGGAGAGTACGGTACATTTGGCTGCCAATGCTTCTTCATTAAGTGGGTCGTGCAAGAACATGATATCAGCAAGACGGATGATCATTTCTTGATGATTTCGTTGGATTTCGATTTCCAGTAAATTCTTTAGTAAGTCGATAGAATGGCTGGAGTAGGCATCCTTGAAATCGTCTAACCAGTCAAAAACTGTATTTGGCAATAAAGGACCATACAATAACAATTCCAATATCCGGTTGAGTAATTCTTCACTTTTCTCTTGTTCAAATTGTTTGGTACAGGTCATTAAGGTATGATAATCACAAAATACGCTTGTTCCCCATTTGATGCGCAGGAAGTTATTTTCTGTCACTACTTCCATATCTCCAATGCTTTCTAATAATACCCGCAATTTGCGCAGATTGACATTACGGTTGTTACGGGCAGCGGTTTCTTCTTTGTCAGGCCATAGTATTTCAGTTGCTTTACTAGCAAGGATACCTTGAGGATTTTTCTCTGTATAGAGTATCAACAAAATAAGCAGATGTTTCAAACGAGGTGTAAAATTGGAGGTGATGTCATTTCCTTCTTTATCGCGTACGTTGAAACATCCAAATAAAGAAATAGATGCGCGGTTTCGATCATAATAGTCGGCAGTTCTCGTCAGGGTGGTTTCAAAATCCTGCCTCTTTTCTTGTGTTACCTGATATTCTGGTATTTCAGGTTGTTTCCGATCGATATGACTTTCTATAACAGATAACTTTTCCTCTCTGGTTTTAGTAACCGGTGTACTTTTTTTCTTTTTGCTATATTTTGAGCGGTAGAATATAGTTCCACTTATAATGAATAGCAACAAGATTCCGGCAATATAAAAGTATTTCCGGCTGGAAGTAAATGTTTCATTTTCCGGTTGCCGGATATCTTCTTCGTTTACGAGAGGCATATTGATGGAATAGATGGCTACATTATGTGTATGGTCATTTTGTATTTTATCCAATACCAGAAATAATTTACCATGTGAAGGGGAAGTATAAAGACTGAAGTCACAATCTTGATAATTCAATTCGTTGTGTATGGGTTTGGAGACTTCCGTGTAGACAGAATCTTTCATGGAGATTTTCCACAATATGCCGCCTTTATTCATTGAAACGGCATAGAAAGAACTATCCGACGGTTCGAAATACATGGAAGAAGCCATAAGGGTTCCATCTTCTGGGGACATGTTTTTTTGCCAGACGATACGTGACCGATTGTTTTTCAAGTTGATTGCACATAACCCGAGGTAGAAATGTGAACTCAACTCCTGCTTTCCATATTTATTACCTCTTCCGCCAAAAATATACAGTTCATCGCCTACTATAGTCATGGCGGCGGAATAGCGGGGATAGAGGGGACGCTCATATATCACTTGTTCTAATTTGTAATTTCCGGACTTCATCTGAAAGAGATCATTACGGTATTGATAAAAACCATAACCGCCGAAAAAATAGAAAGAAGAGTCTGCCGGATTAAATGTTCTGGCGTGATTATAGTTGCTGGCTTCCTCTTTGTTTCGCTCTTCATTGCTCCATTTTTCGGTATCGAACGAGAAATAAGAAGTTATACCCCTTTTGAGATGGTAAGACACTATCTTGTTAGTTAAAGTGTCATACAATTGATGATTGGGATATTCTACGGCAGGGAAACCGCCACGTATCGTTATTTCTTTTTGTAATGTTCCTTTTTCGTCCAGAACTTCAATGGATTGTGGTTTGACTAAGTAAAATAAAGCATCACGAGCATTGAATGATACATCCAGTTTGCCAGGAATGTGGGCTTGATGAATAAGTTTCCATTCGATATGGTTGTCTATCAGCCATATTGGATGAAGCGCACGTGCTATTGCATTTTCCTTTTTATCATAGCAAACATCGTCATTATGTTTCCACAGCTTCCATTCACGCGTCTGTTTTCCATCTTGCATAACGATTATGTTTCTTAAGTTAACGGGAGCCACATCTGCTAAATAGCTTTCCATTTTTCCAAATAGGGCTGAAACACTTTTTGTCCCCTGTAGAGGAGCCATGGCTGATATTTTTTTGTTGTCGTAATCTACTTCAATGACATTGTCCTTCAAACGCATATGTATAGAAACATTTAGCCATTTTTCTCGTTCGATATGAGTGTCTATGGTAACAATGCCCTCATTGAGTACTAAAGCGGGAAAATGTCTTTCTTCGGAAAAATTTTCTTCCCCCCCCTGCCACAAATAAAAAACGAATATATTGATTGGTATTTGTATATAAATGGAGAATGGAACCGAAATCCGGTTCATTGGCACGAATATACATTTGAAAGGAAATTGTGAAATCATTTTTTATAGGGAAAGGTTGATTGTCATCCAGAAATAAAGAGGTTCTCTCTATTGCTGATACAGTATGAGACTTGAGATGAAGTCCATAATCATATAGGGAAGATGCGTCCAATTTGCCTACCAGGCAGAGCAAGACAAAAATCAATATTTGTAGTTGATATTTCATAGTACTTCTACTTCTGTCAGTTTTGCAATTAAATATTGCAAAAATACAAAAAACTGTATGATATCCCTAAGAAATAGGGGATATCTTTAATAAAACATGAAAATGTCTCAAAATAGAAAATTCATTTCTAAGATTCTATTTTGAGACATTTTAGATGACCGGATAACGTTTATTTATAATTTGCTGACGGAGGAGCGGCATTCATTCCGTTTCCCCATGTTTTATTGGGTTTGTTGCCCATTATCAGCATCAACTTGCCTCCATTTTTCAGATCGTCATGGCTGAACCAGGGTTTATTCCATTCCTGACCGTTTAGGGTGGCAGATTGAATATATTTGTTTTCGTCGGAAGCATTTTGGGCGTCGATTTCAAATATAGAGCCGTTATCAAGG
The DNA here is from genome assembly GCA_900557355.1 of uncultured Bacteroides sp. Lineage (GTDB taxonomy): Bacteria > Bacteroidota > Bacteroidia > Bacteroidales > Bacteroidaceae > Bacteroides. Next base: position 3,292 of record USSR01000411.1, on the reverse strand, counting down.
GTAATCTTTGTATTTGTGAAAAGCGGGCTGCCGATGTTGTAGACAGGTAATCCCGGAGTAACAGGATAAAAACCTAGAGAGGAGAAGACTACAAATGAGGTCATGCCACCACCATCTTCATCACCCGGCATACCCATTAGGTCGTTACGGAACCAAGTTTTCAGCATTTGGCGGATACGTTTCTGGGTTTTCCAAGGTTGACCGGCATAGTTGTATAGATAAGGTATATGTAAAGATGGTTCGTTAGCCATGGAAAATTGTCCGACATTGCCGGTATGATCCGGTAATTGTGCGTAAAATTCATATTTCCCGCGTCCCAATGGTTCACTGAAGGTACGATCGAGGTTGGCGATGAATCGTTCGTTTCCGCCCATGAGACTGATTAGATCAGCCACGTTATGGGGTACATCCCAACGATAAACCCAACCGTTGTTTTCTCCATAATATTCACGGGCTCCCATACCACCGGAGTAACGGTAATCGAATGGTTCAATCCAGTTACCTTCCTTATCTTTCGGGTGAAAGAAACCGGTTGCTTCATTAAAAATATTCCGGTAATTGTAAGAGCATTGTAAATAGTGCGCAGCTTCATCTTTTTTACCTAGTGTTTCTGCTATGCGGGAGAGACACCATTGGTCATAGCTGGTTCCCAAAGTGACAGCCACAGGCTGGCGTTTTTCGAAAGGATGCACATTCGGATCATTCTCTTTTTCACCCGGGCGGAGAGCAGGGATATATCCGTTTTCCCGGTAGAAGTTATCCAACCAACCAGCTGCTGCTCCTGACCAGGGAGCAAGAGTTTTTTCTTCTATTCCTTTCTGGCAGGCTTCGTAAGCTTTTGCAGCATCTACTTTTAGTCCTTTTGTCAAAGCATCGGCGATAGTAGCTACGGCATGATTGGAATTCATGCGTCGTGTGTCTCCTGTTACTTCGGGGAAAGTAGGCATCCACATGTTGCCCATCTGTTCGGCCATTCGTAAATATGAAGCTATAATATCTTCTTCTTTTTTCCGATCGATTAGTGTACGGAGCGGATGTGCGGCGCGGTAAGTGTCCCAGATCCAGTCGTCGGTATAAAAGGGGATGCCGTTGTCGTTATGTACTTTTCCATCAAAAGCGCTGAAATAAAGACCACCGTCTTCACTCATACAGATAGGACGTTCGAAAGTACGATAGAACGAAGAGTATAATACGGTCTTGTCATTTTCAGTACCTCCTTCTACTTTGATGCGTCCTAAGGCTTCGTTCCATATCCGGCGTCCTGTTTCTGCCAGCTTATTTATGTCATAATCCCCTAATTCACTACGCAGGTTCTTTTCTGCTTGTTCTTCACTGATGAAAGATATGCCATAGCGGAGGTTTATTGTTGTCGTTCCGTCGGCAAAACGCCATGCCGCACAAGCATTGGTGCCATTGGCATTATCTTTGCTGGCTACGATAACGCCATTTTCTAGAACGCCGGTGCTCACTGGTTTTTCTTGTGGCTCGATGTATACATAGACATTGGTATTATCACTTAACTGTTGATGACCGCTGATGAAGTTTTCGCCTACATGGATAGAGCCATTGCGGGAATTGATAATGATGTAAACGGGTTTATCTGCTTCAAATGTTATCCGGTAAAGGGCGGAGCGATGCGAAAGGGCATATTCTGCTTTCATACGGTTATCATCCAGCTCCACTTCGTACGAGTATGGGGTAAGATGTTCGTTGTCATAATTGTAGGCAATGATCGGATTTAAATTAGTCCCTTGATAAGGACTAAGGTTGAATGCGGAACGTTCTCTGTGATTAGTGACAATAATAGGGAGCCCGTTCAGTAGTTCGGTAGTGTAGTCGGCACGTTCGGGATAGACACGAAGCATGCTGTTAGGCAATTGAATGGTAGGGAATGTGGGAACGAGCAGATGACTGATATTCCCTATGTATGGATTAACATAGTCAACCGGATCCCGGTTGACTATATATTGTCCTCCATTGCATGCCCCTAACAAGGAGGAGATTGCCATCGTAGCTAAAAAATGTATTATTTTCATGATATGTTTTTTGTTTTAAATCGTTTTCTATTCCTTTATCATTTTGTTTCCGGGTTGATAAAAGCAGCTTTTAGTAATGGAAGAAAATCTTTTTTGTTGTCACATTTGAAGAAGCCGCTGAAGTCGTTCCGGTCTTCAGCTCCTATTTTAATAACTAGTTTGTTCCAACCTTGTAATAGGGGTAACTCTTTGTATATGATTTCGTTTTGCCCGTTGTGAGACACACTGTTGTAAGGCTTGTTGTTGATGAATAGCTCGCGTTTCTTTGCCTTTAACATCAAAGAGAGTTTTGGCATGTTCGGCTCTATTAGCAAGTCATCTAGCGGACGTGGACTGAATACATGGAATTCTAACACCCAACTATCACCGTCTTTCGTTAGCTTCTCATTGGCAGTTACCGGAAAATTCACTTGTTCGTCACGTAAGAAAAATACTTCATTGATGTTGATTTCCGGTTTAATGTAAGTAATTCCTGCATTTTTTAAGATAGCGCTTAGAGTGTTATATCCTTTCTCTGAGTTAGCAAATTCGGTTAATGTGTTCAGATAGAAAGTAGAAGGACCGTGCTGATATTTAACAAACACAGGAGTGGCAGCAGTGCATTCGTATTCGCTGCGAATTGTTCCGGCAGTTTTGATTTCCTCCGGACGTTTGTTCCATTGACGCCAGTCGGTTTTGCAGGCGTTTAACAAGACTTCGCCTTCTTCTACAAGTGTTCCTTTCAGTGAGTAGTCACAAGCATCTGCTTTTTGAAGTTCGCAGAAATAGAAGTCTGAATTATTCAGGCCACGCATCCATGATTTCTGTATAGGAAGGAATGATGAGCGTTTCAATCTATCTAAGGTTACTGGAAGAGGCAGAATTTCATTATATTCATTTATGGTTTCCGGTACAAGTCCCCATAGCCAGATATCCGCTCCTTTGAGCAAATGTTTTTGTATTTCTTTTCGGGTATTGGCACTTAATGCCTGACTTGCGTCTATAATATAAAGCAGTGAGGCGGGAGTGGTAATCTTTGAAGTGAAGACTACTCCTTGGGCATCCAAAAGTTGTTTTATTTTGCCGGTAGGATTTCCTATGAATACAACTTCTTTATAATTCTCAATCATGCTTTCGGATTTAATGGCTTCGTACTGCGTTTTGTTGATTACAGCATAAGGCGACCAAGCAGGTTCTCCCGGAGCATTTGCGGCACGTAATGCACTGTACATCGGCCATTCTTGATAGAGTGGCAGAGTCGGGGCATAGCCAGGATT
>USSR01000410.1 GCA_900557355.1 uncultured Bacteroides sp. | reverse complement strand
TCAGAAATGGAAAGGCGCAGCCTGATTGTATGACTGATCTTAGAGGTAGCTTTTCTTTTGCTAATGCGGATAATGGGGGAATAATAAACAGTAAGCTGCCCAATACCCAAAGAGATTTTTCGAAAGCTGTCCAAGGATTGTGCAAGCCCGTTATTGGTCATGAAACAGGGCAATATCAAGTATATCCTGATTTTAAGGAAATGCCTCTATACAAAGGAGTACTTAAACCATTGAATTTTGAAGTAATAAAGAAGAGGTTAGAGGAGAAGGGGCTGCTGGAGAAAAGTGAAGACTTTTTAAAAGCTTCCGGTGCTCTTAGTGTACTGTGTTATCGTGAGGAAATAGAGATGGCATTGCGTACAAAGAATTTTGATGGTTTTCAACTACTTGATTTGCAGGATTATCCGGGGCAAGGAACTGCTTTAGTGGGCATTTTAAATGCTTTTATGGGAACGAAGAATCTGATAACCCCTGAGCAGTGGAGGAGATTCTGCAATGACATTGTTCCGTTAACACGTTTTTCTAAGTTTTGTTGGAGTTCCGATGAGGTGCTATCTGTGGATGTGGATATTGCTCATTATGGAAAGCAGGATCTTCCAAGGCAAACCGTATCTTGCGCATTGGTGACGGAAAATGAGGATGTGTTGTATAAAAAGTCGTTTACAATGGATTTAAAGCAAGGAGAAGTAAACAGGATAGGTTCGTTGCGGATTCCTTTATCTGATTTCTCATTGTCAAACCAGAAACTTTCTCTTCATGTGGAATTGGAGAATACAGATTATAAGAATTCATGGGATTTGTGGACTTATAGTCAAAAAAGGGATGTGGAAGAAGGAACGGTAAAAGGAATATGTGTGACAAGGGATGCTGCTCGCTTTAATGAATGTGTGAAAAAGAAATCGAAAGTATTGTATATCCCAAGGCATGAGGACATCATTAAGAACTCTGTAGGAGGGTTATTTATAACGGATTTCTGGAATTATAAATCTTTTAGAAGAACTGCCCAAAGAATGGGTAAAGTGCCGTCTCCCGGAACTTTTGGATTATTGATTAATTCGGAACATCCTATTTTTAATTTGTTTCCGACAGATTTTCATACGAATTGGCAATGGTGGAATTTGGTTATTAATTCTAGGCCAATGATTTTGGATGATTATGAGAGAGAATATAGTCCTATTGTTCAGGTTGTGGATAATTGGGATAGAAATCATAAATTGGGTTTGATTTACGAGGTACCGGAAAGTGATGGAAATGCTATCATTTGTGCTTCTGATTTGTTTTCGTGTAAAGAAAATGTTGAGGTGAAGGCGTTATTTGAAAGTATTCTTTCGTATTTACAAAACAGATAAGTCACGCATCGTTGATGCAAATGGTAGAATCATTTAAAAGCAGTTTACTCTCACTGCCCTCACTGATGATGTAATTTGTTGTTTGATAGAGACTTGGTTGTAGTGATGGCAAAATAACAAAGTGAGAGCACACTGTTCGCTCTCACTTTGTTTTTGGCTGATTTATATCTTAACTGCTTATGTAACAATGTGATAATCCTGATTTGCCATATATGTAGATTCTTTCAGAATTTCGATGTTTTTTAGCTTATCTATCTCTTTTAAGCATCGTATGTGTTTCATTGCAGTCGATTCCATCGCTGTTGAACGTGATGCACACTTGAAGTATCGCTGTTTGTTTTTAAATGGATGAAGCGTTTATTGGTTTTAGATGAGGGATTATTATGTTTTAGGTAAGGGTGCAAAGAGTGTCAACCTGCATTGACGGCTTTGTCAACCTTGGTGAGCGGTTCTGTCAACCTTGGTAAACGGGGCTGTTAACCTTGGTTGACACCCTGTTAATGTTATTGTAAAAGGGCTGATACCTTATGGCTTTTAGGGTAAAACTTTATAGTTTAGATATAATGAACTATATTAATTGAAAAGTAAATATGAAAGATTTATGTAAACTGCTGACTTTTATGTCATTGCTTGTACTTTCCTTTAATGTGCAAGCTGCTGAAGAAAAACTTTTGAATGAAGGTTGGCATTTTGTTTTGAAAGATGTGCCTCAGGCTAAAGAAAAGTTTTTTGATGATAGTGCATGGAGAATATTGAATCTGCCACATGATTGGGCTTTTGAGCAAGGATATTCGGCTGATGGTGCACAAAAAGATAAAGGCGGGTATGCGTGTGGAGGAGTAGGGTGGTATCGTAAGGCCATAAAACTTGATAAAAAGTCAGTTGCGGAAGGGAAGCGTCTGTTTCTTGCGTTTGATGCTGCATATATGAACAGTGAGGTCTGGATAAACGGTCATTATTTGGGAAAAAGACCTTATGGATATATTAGTTTTGAATATGAAATAACTCCTTATGTCATTGACGGGGAGAATATGGTTAGTGTGAGAATAGACAATTCTCTTGAGCCAAGCGCACGCTGGTATCATGGATGTGGAATATATGGTAATGTATATTTGAAGATTACGAATGCAGTTCGGCTGGCTACCGGTTCGGTGTTTGTGACTACACCCATGGTGACATCTGAAAAGGCTGTAGTGAAAGTGATATGTAAACCTGATATGTTGAAGGAATATAAAAAAGTATCGGTTGATTATATTATCCTTTCTCCTGTCGGTAAAAAGGTAGGATTGTTGAAAAATGTAGTATTGAATCAGAAGAAAGCGGTACAGGAAATCACGGTTGATAAGCCTCAATTGTGGGACATTGATACGCCACATCTGTATTCTTTGGTTACAAAATTGAAGATAGACGGGGAAGTTGTAGATGAAACGGTTACCTGTTTCGGCATCCGTCATGTGGAATGGAGAACGGAAACCGGATTTTGGTTGAATGGTAAGAATGTTAAATTGCGTGGGGTATGCGAGCATTTGGAAGGAGGACCGGTGGGAGCGGCATGGACGGAGAATCTAATCCGTTGGAAAGTGAAGCTGCTAAAAGAAATGGGATGTAATTCCATACGTACGGCTCACAATCCTCAATTGCCGGTTTTCTATGATATTTGTGACGAAGAGGGTATGTTGGTAATGGATGAGGTGTTTGACGGATGGCGTACTAAAGCTCCGTTTGATTACGGCAATCAGGCTTTTGCTGGATGGTGGGAACGGGATTTGCGCGATTGGGTCCGTCGTGACCGTAATCATCCTTCTGTTATCATATATAGCGTGGGCAATGAAACACGGGGCGATGTGGCATCAGAACTGGTGAAGGTTTGTCATGAGGAAGATGATACCCGATTGGTTACTTCCGGTCATTCGGGCAGCGATTTTATGGACATATTGGGTGTAAATGGTCATTCGGAAAAGAAAAGTTTTATTTTGAATTATAAACCCGGGAAGAAAGCTTTTGTTGGGACAGAAACTCCCCATACATGGCAGGTTAGAGGGTATTACAGGACACAAACATGGTATCGTGACGGCTATCCCAATAAACGGCAGGATCCTTTTGAAATACCGGATTTGTGTGAAACCGAAATTTTTAATTATGATTGGGCATCCGCTTCAAAATGGACGAACCGTAAACAGCATTTCAATTCCTCGTATGACAATGCTGTTGTACGCATAAATGCACGTCAGAATATGGCTTATTTGAGAGATTTGCCTTGGTATTCGGGAAGTTATCGCTGGACGGGATTTGATTATTTGGGAGAAGCCGGCTATGTGCATGGCGGTTGGCCTTTTAGAGCGTTTATGGGAGGAGTTTTGGATATGGCCGGATTTAAAAAAGATCATTTTTATTTATATCAGTCAGAATGGACATCGTCTCCTATGGTACATTTGCTTCCTCATTGGACTCATCCGGATATGAAAAGAGGAACAAAAGTGCCGGTACAGACTTATACTACAGGCGAGGAAGTTGAACTGTTTTTTAATGGCCGTTCTTTGGGGAAACAGCGGAAGGGGACTAAGTGGGAGGATATGGCATGTACATGGATGGTGCCTTGGGAACCCGGTGTAGTGGAAGCTGTCTCTTATAGAAATGGCGAAGAAATAGCCCGTACTTCTCAGAAGACAGTATTTGTTCCGGAAAAGTTAGGTATATGGAAAGAAGAGTCTTGCCTGACAGGCAAGCGGGATGATTTGCATGTTATTACTATCGCCCAACAGAGTACAGATGGTACACTTTATCCTTATGGTGAAAATCGTGTGTATTTCCATTTGAAGGGGAAGGCTAAAGTCTTTTCTGCGGAAAATGGTAATCCCGTAGATGTGGAGGCAAACTGGAATGCGAAGTCTAAATGTGCCTTTGGGGGATTGTTGAGAACATTTGTTCGTTGTGACGGAGATAAGAAAGCGGTGTTACATGCCGGGGCTATATTAGGTGATAAAAGACTTAAAATGAGTTCGGAGGTTGGAATTGATGTATGTGCGATCGAAGTACTTTCGGGTGAACTAAAATCCGGTGTGAAATATGATATTTACTATACTGTTGACGGTACTGAACCGTTTGTCGGCACTATAAAGTATACGAAACCTTTTGCTGTAAAGGATGGAATGACAGTGAAAGCTGTTGTGTTTCTTAAAGGTGTGGAATTGTTTAGGATGGAAGAAAAGTTTGGAAAAGAGGAGGGTATCTATTGGAGTGACGGTTCGGAGAGTAAAACGGAATCTCGCGGCATACAGGCGGAAATGTGTGAGAGTAAAGGAATGAAGGAGTTGGCGATTGCTGTTGGATTTGAAGGAAAATCTTATTTGTCTACGACAGCGGATCGTGCGAGCCTGTCTTTTTATCAGGAGAATGATGGTAGCAACCAGAATGTTTCTTTTGTGGTGGCATTTATGCCAATGACGGAAAATGCTATACTAAGGGTGTTTAATAATGGCAAGGAGGTCGGAAAACGGGTGTTAAAGACAGGTGAACAGGATATTGCCAAATGGCAGGAAGTAACCTTTAAAATACCTTTCTATAGTGGTGCCAATCAAATAGAAGTGGTAGTGGAAGGCGAACCCGGCAATGCGATAGACTGGGTGGATTTGGTTGAATAACAATATAACTCCCGGAGTTCACGATGCATCCTTATCGTCTTCTTCTAATTTTCGCGGAAGCATCCCAAACTCTTTTTTGAAACATATACTGAAGTACTTCGGGTCATTGAACCCTACAGCGTAGGCGATTTCGGAGATTCGCAAACTTCCTTTTTTCTTCAAAATCTCGTAAGCGGTTTTTAGCCGGTAATCTTTGATGAAGTTTGTTGCTGTCATTCCGGTTAGCGACTTCAGTTTCCGGTGCATGGTAGATTTGCTGATTCCCATCATGTCGGTAAGTTTGTTCTGATCAAATTCAGGGTCGGTATAGTTACTGCTGACACACTCCAATACAGATTTCAAGAAGACTTCGTCATGCGTGGTATAGTCCAGTGCCTGTGGGTCAAAGACTGGCTGACTTTTCAAACGTGATATGTTTTGTGCTCTGATATTCAATAGATTAGCTATTCTGGCCCGTAATCTGTCTACGGAGAAAGGTTTTGTCAGGTAAGCATCGGCACCTGCTTCATAGGCATTGATGGCATCCGCTTCTTCTACTTTTGCAGTCAGCAAAATGATGGGGATATGATTGAACTCAATATCCTGTTTCACCTTTTGGCATAATTCATACCCGTCCATTTCAGGCATCATGACGTCTGATACTATCAGGCTGATATCTTCTTGTGCCATGACTTCTATCGCTTCTTTGCCATTTGTGGCGCTGTACACGTTGTATCGTTTTGAAAGTATGTTTTTTAAGAGCATCAGTAAGTCCGGATTGTCTTCTACAATGAGCAGATTGTATCGAGGTTCATCACTCGGAATCTCTTCTGTGGAGACAGTGGCCTGGAGAATCTCGTTCTGTTGTTTGTTTTCATAACACTCTTCATCGGTGTAGTAGGAAGCTGTAATTGGAATTTGTACAGTAAAACATACTCCTTCACCGGGATGGTTATCTACTGTGATTTCTCCCTTATGTAGAGTCACCAGGTCTTTCACCAATGAAAGTCCTATACCAGTGCCTGAGGTCTTGAATTTCCGGAAGTCACCGTCATAAAACCGTTTGAACAAATTCTTCATTGTTTTTTCAGATAAACCGTTACCGTTGTCTCTAACGGCAATGCGGGCATACCTGTTTTCTTGTATATAGGACACTGATACTTCTACAAGTGTTCCTTCCTGATTGTATTTTAAGGCATTAGACAGTAAGTTATACAATATTTTGTCCAGCTTGTCAGAGTCAAAATAGACTTCATCGTTTTGAACTTCACCGTTAAAGGTTATTTCTATTTGTTTCTGCTTCATCAGCGGGCGGAAACTTTCTATATTTTTAGAGATGAATCGCGTCATGTCTTGTTTTGATACTTGTAATTTCAGGTTTCCCGTTTCGGATTTTCTGAACTC
>USSR01000409.1 GCA_900557355.1 uncultured Bacteroides sp. | reverse complement strand
CCAGGGGGTGCTGTTTGTCAATGTAAGCACGGCTCCGGGTAGTTCTCTGAAGACGACGGACGAGATTATGCTCCGCATTGAGGAACGCCTGGAAGGTATGCCGCAGAAACTGCATATTCAGAAGGTGACCGGTTACGGTTTGTTGTCCGGGCAGGGAAACTCGTTCGGTATGATTGTGGTGAAACTGAAACCCTGGGATGAACGAACGAAGAAAGAAGACCAGGTGCAGGCGGTCATCGGACAGATTTATGCCCGCACGGCAGACATCAAGGATGCTACGGTATTCGCCATTGCTCTGGGTATGATTCCGGGTTACGGTATGGGTAACGCTCTCGACCTGAATGTGCAGGATAAGCTGGGTACGGATGTGAATACATTCTTCCAGACCACCCAGCAATATCTGGGTGCCTTGAACCAGCGTCCCGAAATCTCTATGGCCTATTCTACTTTCGACGTGCGCTATCCACAGTGGATGGTAGAGGTGGACGCAGCCAAGTGCAAGCGTGCCGGCATCACTTCCGATGCGGTGCTCTCCACGCTGTCGGGCTACTACGGCGGACAGTATGTATCTAATTTCAACCGTTTCTCTAAAGTATATAAGGTGATGATTCAGGCCGACCCGCAGTATCGTATGGATGAAAGTTCATTGGATAACGCTTTTGTGCGCATGGCAAATGGTGAGATGGCTCCGTTGAGCCAGTTCGTTACGCTGACGCGTACGTATGGCGCCGAGACGCTGAGTCGTTTCAATATGTATAACTCCATTGCGGTGAATGCCATGCCTGCCGAGGGATATAGTACGGGTGACGCTATCCGTGCCGTGAAAGAAACGGCGGAAATAAGTCTGCCGAAAGGTTACGGCTACGATTTCGGTGGTATCACACGTGAGGAAAACCAGCAAAGCGGTACGACGGTGATTATCTTCGCTATCTGTATCCTGATGATTTACCTGATTCTGAGTGCGCTCTATGAAAGTTTCATTGTTCCGTTTGCGGTGATTCTGGCGGTTCCGGTGGGGTTGATGGGTACGTTCCTGTTTGCTAAGATGGCGGGATTGGAGAATAATATTTATCTGCAAACAGGTTTGATTATGTTGATAGGTTTGCTTGCCAAGACAGCCATTTTGTTGACGGAGTACGCTGCCGAACGCCGAAAGGCGGGTATGGGATTGATTGCTTCCGCAGTCAGTGCGGCCAAAGCCCGTCTCCGTCCTATCCTGATGACGGCACTCACCATGATCTTCGGTCTGTTCCCGCTGGTGGTAGCTACCGGAGTAGGTGCTAACGGTAACCGTTCGTTGGGTACGGGTGTAGTAGGTGGTATGACTATCGGTACACTGGCGTTGCTTTTTATCGTTCCGGCTCTGTTTGTCACCTTCCAGTGGTTGCAGGAGCGTCTTCGTCCGGCACAATCCATGCCGACCAAAGATTGGCAGATTGAGGAGGAGATGGAAGTGAGTAAGAAAGAAATAGAGGAATCACATAAATGATAATTTAGCGGGCGGTAGCTGATTGGCAGTAGTATCTTCATTCTCCTCCTCCAGTCGGAGGAGGAGTACCCCAACGGGGGGAGGTGGTAGGTAAGCAATAAAATACCTATTAATCATAAAAAAAGGAATTCTTTCTCACCTACCACCCCGCCCTTTGGGCACCCCTCCTCCGACTGGAGGAGGGGAACTGAGATACTCCACATATCACTCTACTAAATTATCATTTTCTAACGAATTAAACATATAAATAATGAAGAAACAAATCATCACTTTAGCTGTCGCAGCCTTATTGTTGAGCAGTTGCGGCATCTATACCAAATACGAACGTCCCGAAGTCAAGACCGACGGACTTTACGGGCAGGATGTAGAAGTGGAAGACACCACCTCTATCGCCTCCCTCTCCTGGCGGGAGTTGTTCACTGACCCGCAACTGCAATCTCTCATCGAGCATGCGCTGCAAGGCAACACCGACTTGCAGTCCGCTCACTGGCGCATCAAGGAGGCGGAAGCCACTCTTTCTTCCGCCCGCCTGGCGTACCTGCCTTCGTTTATGCTGACCCCGCAAGGTGGTGTCAGCAGCTTCGATAAATCCAAAGGCTCCTGGACGTACACCGGCATTGCATCCGCCAGTTGGGAGATTGATATTTTCGGCAAACTGACCAATGCGAAACGCCGTGCGAAAGCTCTCTATCTTCAAAGTCTGGAGTATGAACAAGCCGTCACCACATCGCTGATAGCCAATGTTGCCAATATGTATTATACCTTATTAATGCTCGATGCCCAATACAACGTCTCTGCCGAAACCGCCGTGAAATGGCGCGAAAGCGTGAAGACCATGCGCGCCATGAAAGCGGCGGGCATGACGGATGAGGCGGGAGTAGCCCAGACCGAAGCGAATTGCTACATGGTGGAGGCTTCTTTGCTCGACATCAAGCAGCAGATTCGTGAAGTGGAGAACTCCCTTTCCATTCTGTTGGGCGATGTGCCCGATGCCATTGACCGGGGAAAACTGGAGGGACAGGACTTTCCGCAAGAGCTTGCTGTCGGCGTGCCTTTGCAGTTGCTTTCCCGCCGTCCCGATGTGAAGAGTGCGGAACTCTCGCTGGCGCAGGCTTTTTATAGCACCAACTCCGCCCGTTCGGCATTCTATCCGTCCATCACACTGAGTGGCACGGCGGGCTGGACCAACTCTGCCGGAAGCATGATTATCAATCCCGGAAAACTATTGTTGTCTGCTGTCGGCTCGCTGACGCAACCTTTATTCAATAAAGGTCTGAACATGGCACAACTGAAAATAGCCAAAGCCCAACAGGAAGAAGCTAAACTTTCGTTCCAGCAAGCCCTGCTGAATGCAGGTAGCGAAGTGAACAATGCACTGACGCAGGTGCAGGTGGCCCGTGATAAGACGGAGTTGCGCGACGGGCAAATCACTTCTCTGGAAACCGCCGTGCGTAGTACCCAGTTACTGATGAGGCATGGTAATTCCACCTATCTGGAAGTACTTACCGCACAACAATCCCTGCTCTCTGCCCAACTGACGCAGATAGCCGACCGGTTCGATGAAATACAGGGAATTATTAACCTCTATCAGGCTTTGGGCGGTGGTAGGGAATAAAATCTAACATACTCTCTCTTCTTCATCCCCTTTTGCTCCTTTTTTCGGATTTCATAACCCCGGTGAAAGTGGCGAAAGGGGATTTTAACGTTATTGCCGCTGTTGCAGATACTGTTCTATCTGTCCCACAACCGCATCTTTCAGCAACACCTTCTTATTCTTATCCAGCAAATACAAAGTAGGTATTGCTTTCAAATCATACAGGTTCTTTTCCTTAATCATTAATTTCTTATCATACCCGTTTATCCACTCCTTCGGGAAATCGGACAGATGTCTTTCCCATTCCTCTTTATCTTCATCCGGATAAACAGACAGTATCTTTAAGTTTCCAGCTTCAAGTTCCTTGTTGATGGCAGGGGCTTGCTTCAACTCCTTAATGCCTTCCTCGCAGGCATGGCATCCCGGATTGTTGATGAATAACAGCGTGTAGTCTGCCTTTACTCCGTATAGCGTACCGCTCTTTCCCGATACCAGCGTATAGGTGAAATCTTCCGCTTGTCTTCCCAGGCGGTTCTGTTCTGCCAGTTCCCGACGTCCTTTCGGAAGTATCTTCTCCGTATCATTCAACACCCTGCTTTCCAGCATAGCATCCAGCACCGGAATGTAAAGTTCTTCATTCCGCATGGGCGAGTTCGGGTCATACAAATACTTTTCGGCTAAGTCTGTATAATAAAAAAATACGACTTTCTTTTGATCCGCCATCTTATACATTTGCTTTATGGCAACTATCGCAGTAGTGTCCGGGACTACCTTCATAATATCTATAAAGTCCACCCATGCCTGTTCCGTAACATCCGGCAGGTTAATATAAGTGGTATCGGTAAAATCCATATTGTCCCAGTAGTGCCGTACCAGATAATCTGCACGCAATTCGGGAGTATTCAGCATGGCTGGTATAATAGGAAGCGCGAATTTTTTCACGGTGTCTGCCTGAAGTGTTGTTCCCTTGTTGTCATTCGCTTTCCGGCTGCCGCATGAGGCACATAGAATCAGGAACAGGAAGAAAATGTTGAGATAAGTTTTCATAATTCAATTACTTATATATTGAAAGACAAAGATAATGCAAATGTTTTAATTACCATTTGTTAAGTATCAACAAATTAATGAAACCTACCTTTGCACCGCTTTTTTAAAACAATGAGATATGCAAAGGGATAATTTAGACTTCAAAAACATGAGTGTGAGTAAGTTGTTTACAAAACAACTTTTCCCCACGTTGCTGGGTATGGTATCATCCGCATTGTTCACTGTTGTCGACGGGATATTCGTAGGACGTGGAATAGGTAGTGATGCTATTGCCGCGGTGAATATTGCGGCACCTATTTTTATGATAGCGGCCGGGTTGGGACTAATGTTCGGTATGGGCGGAGGAATTCTTGCTTCTATTAATCTGTCTCGTGGCAAATTGGTGGTCGCCAATATCAATGTCACGCAGTCAATCGTCATGCTGACGATTGCCAGTATCATTATGGGAATACTGTTGACTGTGTTCCCCGAAACTGTAGTTACTTTATTGGGAGCCGAAGGGCGTCTGACGGAATTGTCGGCGGAGTATTTGTTTTGGTTCTCCATATCCATTCCGTCCACGGTTTTACTGGTGGCGTTGCCGTTCTTCGTGCGTCTGACGAACCCTAACTTTGCCATGTGGGCCATGCTGGCGGCCACTGTTGTCAATATTATACTCGATTATATCTTTATCTTTATTTTTGAGTGGGGATTGTTCGGTGCTGCTATTGCCACTGACTTGGGAGAACTGGTGGGGACACTTTTACTCTTGGGTTATCTGCTTCGCTCGTCCGTATCCGTTCGGTTTGCCAGGCTGAAGATGAGTATCAAGAGCATCCGACTGACACTGAGGAATACATGGTATATGCTGAAACTGGGTGTTGCGTCCTGTTTAAGCGAAGTAACGATTGCTGTCATGTCCATTGCAGGCAATTATGTGTTTATGAGCCATTTGGGAACAGATGGAGTAGCAGCTTATAGTATTGTTTGCTATCTGTTTCCTATTATTTTCATGGTGTTCAATGCTATGGTTCAGTCGGCACAACCCATTGTCAGCTACAATTACGGTTGCGGACAGTTATTGCGATCCAATAAGGCGTTGCGTTTATGCATCGTTTCCGCTGTTGTGTTCGCTTCGCTGATCGGCGGAGTGTTTGTCTGTTTCTCCGGCGATATCGTTTCCTTATTCTTGCCGGACCGGACGAGCCATGCCTGGCAGTATGCGGTTGCTGGTTTGCCTCTGTTTGCTGTTGATTACATTTTCTTCGGGATCAATGTAATCACAATAGGATACTATACCAGTATTGAACGTATTAATCTGGCGATGAGGCTTACACTGCTGCGTGGTATCTTGCCGGTCTTGTTCTTCTTTATACTGCCTGCATGGTTTGGTGTGACGGGAATCTGGCTTGCGGTGGCGGCGGGAGATATTACTACAACAATACTTATTTTGCTGTGCAGAAAGAAGGTTTAGTATAGATCAGGGCCGACGCATTAAAATGGCTGTCCTACGACAGATATTTCTCATCCCATCCCGCTTTAAGTCTTTTAAGATTCATGCTTCCTTTCGTAGTCTTATCATTCTTCAAAACTGTGAGCGCCATTTTTTGTAACTGCAGAAAAATTTCTTGCTGCATTCTGTATTTTCTTGCTGTAGTCTTCCCTGAAGGTTACAGTTGCCAATGCAGGTTGTTTTCAATGAACCAATGCTGTCTAATAGCATTGGCTATTTCCTCCGGGTTACTATTTTCAAGTGAAGTTATATAATACCTCGTTTCTTCAGTGCGTTCGCCCGTTGCCATAATAATCCTTTCGGAGGTATGTCGGGTTACTCTATTGAGAATAACATCTTTGTTTTCATACCCGTCAATGATTGTCATGGCTGGCTCATAACTGTTTTTTGATTTTTCTTTAAAGCTATGATGTAGTTTGAATTCCGTTCAATAAAAGTAAGGAAAATAATTTAAAAACAAGAAGTATACAACTAAGAATCAATAAGACGATAAAGTATTTAATACTTACGATATAGTAAATTATTTAATGCGCCGGCCTTGTTTATCTAAAACATGACAATACTATATGTATAATGTCAACAAACTATATGTATTTAGTTAGCAGTATTAATTTGTAGCAAATGACTCAAAATAATTGCAAAAGGTATATCTGTGATGGTAACTTCGTGGCATCAATCACTAAACTAACAATTAAATTATGAAGACAAAATTTATGCAATTCATTGCTTATCTTTGGGAAGGCTGGGGAGAAGTAACACAAGCAGTAGAAAATCAGCCGGAAACGAAA
>USSR01000408.1 GCA_900557355.1 uncultured Bacteroides sp. | reverse complement strand
CTTAATCAGGTTCTCCTGCAAAGTACCCAGTTCATCAGGAGATATATTTTTGCTGCACAAGGAGCCGAAGCCTGTAGTGATGCCGTACAAAGGTTCTTCGGACTCGGCTATCTTATGATCGAGGTAGTCGCGGCATTTTTGTATCCGTTCTTTGGCTTCGGGAGCCAGTTCCAGTTTCAGATTCTCGTTGATAATTCGTTCGATGATGTCAAATGTGAGTTCACCGGACCCTACATGATAGACATTTTTCATACTCGCAATTCTTGGTTAACAACATCCAATACTTCTTTTTCACGGTCACAAGCCAAGCGTTCCAATACATCGGCTTCTCTTTGAAGTTCATTCGCAAAGGTTTTATCTTTGATGGAACCCAGATTGATGCGGACATTCAGCAGTGCACCCAGCACAGCAGTGCGGGCGGACATCATGGCCACACAAGCATCAGTCACTGCATTACGATTTCCCAAACGGGCAACGTCGGCAATCACCGACATCAGTTCGTAAGCATTACGAGCTACTTGCATGGGTACGAGGGCGGCATGCTTAGTGGCTTCCTGGATGGCTGCGCTGCGGGCAGCTTTTTCTTCATCGGTAGCCTTAGGCATTTTGAAGCAGGCAAATACGGCATCATAGGCTTCCGAGTCACGATCTATATCAGCTACGAATACGTCTTTCTCTCTCAGTGCGAGAGAAGCAATATGGTTCATAAGTTCCTCGTGTTCTTCGTAATTCTTCTTGCCGATGGTGAGGTTAGCAACCATAGCGGTAAGCGCCGAAGCTACGGCGCCGTTCAAGGCAGCAATGCTTCCGCCACCGGGGACGGGATCACTGCCCGCCACTTTATTCAAGAATTCTTTTACTGTCAAATCAACTAACATGGTATTTTTCTTTAAAGGTCCGATCTTACAGGATAAATCACTCCTTCTTTAATGGTGGTATTTACGCAATTCATACCGACATAATAAGGCAGGAAATGGTAATTATCGGAATTCAGCACTACAAAATCTCCTTTCTTGCCTACTTCGATGCTACCGATACTGTCCGCCCGGTTCAAGGCAGCAGCCCCGTTCAGGGTAAGGGCAGTGATAGCTTCTTCAATAGTAAGACGCATATAGATGCATGCCAAGGCAAAAGTCAACGGAATGGATCCGGAGAAACAACTGCCCGGATTGAGATCCGTGGCAAGGGCTACGGCACAACCGGAATCAATCATTTCACGGCCGCGTGCATAAGATTCTTTCAGGGCAAAAGCTGTAAGAGGAAGCAAAGTTGCAACAGTTCCGGCATCCCGCATTGCACGAATACCTGCATCAGATGCATGCAACAGATGATCCGCGGAAACAGCAGAAAGCTCGGCAGCCAGTTCGGCACCACCCAGCGGAACGATTTCATCGGCATGGAGTTTCAAGCCCAGACCATATTCCTTGGCAGCCTGCAACAGACGGCGGGATTGCTCGACAGAAAAAACGCCTTGTTCGCAGAAAACATCGCAAAACTCCGCCAGTTCGTCCTTGGCAACGCAAGGCAAGACGTCACCAATAATGAAATCGAGGTATTCGTCCGTGCGTCCCTTATATTCCTCGGGTACAGCGTGCGCCCCCAGAAAAGTGGATACAATATCCACCCGCTTATGCTCGTCGTTATTCAAGCTACGCATGACTTTAAGTTGCAGAAGCTCCGTTTCCTTATCCAGTCCGTAGCCGCTCTTGCCTTCTACGGTAGTAACACCCATACTGCTCATTTGCTTCAAAAAACCTTCGGCTTTAGAGCGAAGTTGAATAAAACTACATTCGCGGGTGGCTTTCACAGTGCTTACAATGCCACCACCACGCTCCATAATAGACATATAGCTTTCTCCTTTCAGCCGCCAGGAAAATTCTTCGGCACGTTCGCCACCAAATACAAAGTGGGTATGCGAATCTACGAAACCGGGCAACAGGCATTTGCCACGGGCATTGTAGTGCCAATAGCGTTGATAATATCCGTCACGCATCTCGCCCCGGGAAGGGCCGACATAGGAAATGATACCGTCGGTTACTTCTATTGTAGCATTATCAATGATGCACAGTTCCCCCATCTCTTTGCCGCAACGGGCGGAAAAGCCGATGGGGGTTACAACGCGGGCATTGAAAATTATCAGGTTCTCGGTCATACTAAAACTTTATTTGTGTAATCTGCATAAATTGGTGTCTTGCCTTATTCTTCCATAATCCTCGCCTCAAGCACTTGTTGCATAGAGAAATTCTCTAAACCAAGATAATAAGAAGCTGCATCAATGAGCGCCTCCATCGGAACAAGGCCGATAATCTCACTCCCCACAATGCTGACTCCATAACGGCGTGCCTCCACACGGGTCAGTTCAAAAGCACGGTAAAGGGCAGTACGGGTATAGTCTGTCATATTGATAGAGACCTGAGTAATACCCCGGTCTTTCAACTCTACTCCCATTGCTTTGCAATAACGCAGGCCACCGCCAATGAAACGAATCTTCTTGGCAATATCATGTGCGATATCCAGGTTAGGTGTATTCAGGTTGATATTGTAGGCTACCAACGGCATACGGGCACCGATAGCAACGGTTCCGGCAGTGGCATGGCGTTCGGCAGGACCAAAGTCGGGCTGCCATTCGGGTAGCTTTATCTTTTCTGCCATACCTTCGAACTCACCTTTGCGCACGGCAGCAAGATTTTCGCGATGCGGAGCGGATGCGGATTTCTCATAGAGAAAGACAGGAAGATTATAGCGTCTGCCTACCTCTGCACCTACTTCTTTGGAAAGGGCAATAGCTTCTTCCATTGTCACATTCTTAATGGGGATGAAGGGAACTACATCTACGGCACCCATACGGGGATGTTGCCCGGTGTGATGGTTAAGGTCAATAAGCTTTACAGCAATACCGATGGCTTCGAGCACGGCATCACGAAGGGGTTCCGGTTCGCCTACTACAGTTACCACCAGCCGGTTGTGGTCTTCGTCATTACTGTAGTCCAGGAGTTTTACACCTTGTTTACCACGGAAAGGGGATATAATTTGATCTATTTTCTGTAAATCACGTCCCTCACTGAAATTGGGGACACATTCGATGATTTTATTCATGATCTTTTTTAAATTAAGAATGAAGAATTAAGAATGAAGAATTACCTTGCGGTGCAACTCGCATAGCGCAGCTTCATTCTTCATTCATAATTCTTCATTTATTACACGTATTTATTTACTAATTCGTCATCAGCTACGTATGGCATCGTGATATGATAACCATCGGCATGTGCCCGGTTAAACTCTTCACTCGTCTCCATAGCATGTTCATTGCGTGCCCATGAACGCCGGGCCACACCGCCCATCACGTCCCACAACATAGCCGAACGAAGTATCTCATCCACCCGGTCGCTACCATCACATACCATACCGAAACCGCCATTTATGGCTTTTCCGATCCCCACACCACCACCATTGTGTAGTGCTACGAGGCTCATTCCACGGGCACAGTTTCCGGCAAAACATTGTACGGCCATATCCGCCATGACATTGCTTCCATCTTTTATATTAGAAGTTTCGCGGAAAGGAGAATCCGTACCACTCACATCATGATGATCGCGTCCTAACATAATAGGTCCCACCTCACCATTGCGTACCATTTCGTTGAACTTCAACGCTATCTTCATACGTCCTACCGCATCTTGATAAAGAATACGCGCCTGGGTACCTACTACAAGATTATTCTTTTCCGCATCGCGTATCCAATTATAGTTATCCAGATCTTGACCGCGACGGTTCGGATCAATGCATTCCATCGCCGCATGATCGGTCTTTATCAAATCTTCATGTTTACCACTGAGACATACCCAACGGAAGGGGCCGTAGCCGTAATCAAAAAGTTCCGGTCCCATAATATCTTCTACATAACTGGGGAATATAAACCCATTCTTATCGTCTTCTTCTTTGGCAATCTCACGAACTCCGGCATCATAAACAGCTTTCATAAAGGAGTTTCCATAATCGAAGAAATAGGTGCCCCGCCCTACAAGAGCCTTTATAGCCCGGAAGTGGCGTGCCAACGATTCATTCACCAGTCCACAGAATTTCTGCGGGTTTTCGTGCAACAGACTTGTACGTTCGGAGAAAGTAATTCCCACCGGACAATATCCGCCTTCGTAAACGGCATGGCAGGAAGTCTGGTCAGAAAGCAGGTCTATATGTATATTCCGGTCTACAGCATATTCCAGTAGGTCAACGATATTCCCATGATAAGCAATGGATATCGGTTTCTTGCCGTCCATCGCCTCATGCGCCAGCGAGAATGCTTCGGGAATAGAGTCCGTGACGTGCCCCACCCAACCTTGGCGATGCCGGGTTTCAATGCGTGACATATCCACCTCAGCTATGATAGAAGCTGCACCCGACATTTCTGCGGCCTTAGGCTGAGCACCGCTCATACCGCCCAAACCGGAAGATATAAACAGATGTCCGCGCAAATCACCGTTCTGAGGAATACCAAGTTTCATACGTCCGGCATTCAGCAGAGTATTGAAGGTGCCATGCACAATTCCCTGAGGACCAATGTACATCCAGCCTCCGGCAGTCATCTGTCCATAGTTGGCCACTCCCATTTGCATAGCCACGTGCCAATCCTTCTGGTTGTCGTAAAGACCTACCATCATGGCATTCGTAATAATCACGCGTGGTGCATCGGGCTTAGAACGGAACAATCCCAGTGGATGTCCACTTTCAATGACAAGTGTCTGATCTTGAGTCAGTACTTCAAGATATTGCTTAATGAGACGATACTGCATCCAGTTTTGACAGACCTGCCCCGTTTCGCCATAAGTGACGAGTTCATAAGGATAGAGAGCAATGTCGAAGCAGAGATTATTGTCAATCATCACCTGGAAAGCTTTACCTTCAATACAATTTCCTTTGTAGGCATCGATAGGCTTCGCCTTGAGGTCTCCTTGCGGACGATATCGGTAACCGTAAATGCGTCCACGGGTGCGAAGTTCCTCCATAAACTCCGGTGCAAGCGTTTCGTGCAGTTCTTTGGGAACGTAGCGCAATGCATTCTTTAACGCCGTGGCAGTCTGCGCAGGAGTAAGAGTATAGCCACGGTCGGGTGCCCTCCGGATACCCTCTACGAAAGTTGGATAAGGGGGCAATGTGTTACTTAAGGTTATTTCCATAACATGCAGGATGAAAGGTTACAAAATGTCATCAGTTTACTTCCGTAAGCTGCCGCAATATAGAAATAAATCCCGATATCAGCAAGTGATACCGGGATTTATTTATCATTTAGTCATTTTAAGCGTAGTAAGTATTTACCTGTAACTTCCGCACTTTCACTACTTTCCTGTAAGAAGGCATTCAGAAGTTCCGGTTCATTTTTTAGTAACTGCAACATTTTGTCTTTTCCTACAAACTCTACTTTACCCGTTTCCGGATTCAGTTCATAATAAACCCGCGCATTGACCAGCCCCGAAGCGGCAATGGCTGTACCTACATCTCCACCCAGTTTCGTAGCGTCGGCAGGCTGCGTGGTACTTGCCGCCACAGAACCTACAGGCTGTGCATAGAAATAAATTTTCCCCCGTATCCAAGTGGCAGGTGCATACCAGCCACCAAATCGGAAACGTTTATAACGCACTTTCTTACAGTTGACGTATAATGCCGAGTCAGCCCTCACCGCATAACAACGGGATTTCAAATATCGGCAAAGACCGGGATTGTCATCTACCGAGACGCGATAGTCAGCACCTCCCATCAGTAAAATCTGATTCTTGGAGCGCTTCTCTATCTTCAATGTGGAGAGTGTGTCGCCACGATCTTCCACCAGTTCCTTCAAATTGGCATATATCACTTGCTGGGCGCTCCCATGCAAAGCAACCAATAATCCGAATATGCCTAATAACCACCACCTTTTCATACCCCAAGCTTTTCTTTCTAAAACAGTTTTATCTGAGCGAAAGTTACATTATTTATCCAAGAAGAGCAAATTATTGAAAAGAAAAATGCAATTACGGCAGATTTATGTTCATGCATATTTATACTTTGAGCTTATCTCTGTGTCATGCTGCCAAGTAGTAACTCTGTTTACCCCTCACAGTAACTCCATTTACATGCCGGAGTAAAAGCCGTTACATACCGTGGTAAAGAGCGTTACAATAAGGGGTAAAGGTCGTTACATACGGCGGTAAATGCTTTTACATCTTGCAGTAAATGCTTGGTAAATGCTATCTATTGATAATCAACAGACTAATCGGATTTCTTTTCTGATTTAGTTAAACGCTTTTTCTGTTTATAAACGATATCAGTAGAGGCTTCTTTAGATTGCATCCCTCTCTTTATTGCTACTTGTAGAAATATGTTTTCTTCTGCTGCATTTTCTTTTGTATTCCTTCCCCATATACGCCATGGCAGGTTAATAAGTAA
>USSR01000407.1 GCA_900557355.1 uncultured Bacteroides sp. | reverse complement strand
AACTTTGTGGCTTCTCCGAATGATACTTGTGCTTGCCCCGGATAGGCTGCAAGCAGGGCTGTTACAAAAATAGCCAATGTAAATATAGCGTTTCTCATTGGGGTGATTATTTAAGATTATACACTACTGTCGTTACGCTTTCTGCCTCCAAAATTACAGATTCTTCGCTGGATATGGTGGTTTCTGTCAGATTTTTATTGCTTGTAGTGGTATAGGTAGTAATGGAGGTAGCTTCGTTATTCCATCCTTCGTGTGTTTCACTCAAACGGACGTTTTTGTTGGACATGTTGGTGAAGACAGCTACTATTTTGTCTTTTTGCGGTGCTATCCATGCCGAACCAAAGAAGTTGAGTGATTCGGTCAGGGTCATGTTGATACGTTGGTAACCGGGGCGGATGAAACGGCTATAATTACCCAATACCCAGAGTGTGGCTGTGGGCTGGAAGGTACCTTCTTGTTCAATATTTGCATTATTGTCGTCAATCCCGCCACCAGGTACGAGTGATATCAGCAAGAAGCGGTTTTTATGTCCCCAGCGGGCTACGTCCATAGAAGTCCAGTAACTCCATGAGGATACTCCTGCTACCGTGAGGTCGTTATGTATCACTTTCGACATGTAGAATGCAATATCCATTTCTGTGGCATTATCATAGCCTATGAATTCTGTGTTGCTGTAGTTGTCTCCCAGCATGCTCCATTCGCTTTGCCATACGTCGATGTTGTATTTTTGTGCAGCTTGTGCTACTTGTCTGCGTACGCTACGCATACCGTCCCAAGTACCGTCGGTCCAATAGCTGTGTCCGCAGATAAGGTTCTTCACATGACTCAGGTTTCCTACATAAGATGACGCTCCGGGTGTGAAGAAGGCTGATAATACGTTGCTGCGATTGGCGTCATCTTTGGTTTTATAGAGATATTCCCAGTCACCCGATTCACCCAGTAGAATGTCAGTGGTCAGGTTGCGTTCTGTGAGTGCTTGATCCAATTCGCGTGCCAATGCAGCTACTTCATCATTGGTCCATCCACTGCCTTCCTGACCGCCATCCCAGTTGTACTGTGGCTCGTTGACGGGCGATATATGTGTTACAGGATACCCTTCGGTTATGTAATGTTCCGCTACGTCGGTCATGTAGGCGGCGAAATCGGTATAATGTTCGGTTTTCAGGTTGGATACGCTTCCCCGATTAGAAAAACCTTTGCCGTTATAAGTGTATTGTACGGGCGGGGTATTGCTGAAGAGTACGATGCTTTCGCAACCGAGTTCTTTGGCGCGGTTGAGGAAGTAACGTTGGCCTTCACACCGTGTCCAGTCAAGTTCCAGATTATCTGTCAGGTAGGATTCGGCACGGCGTGACTTATCAGTGATACCACTTGCATCGCCTTGACCGGCACTTCCGCCACCCAGATTTACACGCCACATGGAGAGACCTATGCCTTTAGGACTACCTGCCTGTATTTCTGATGAGAAAAGCAGTTCGGTGATTTTGTCACGGCTTCCGGTCCAATACTTGCCTACGTAGGATGGTGTCCAGCAGTCAGATGCTCCGAATCCGGCAATGGTCTGGTAGGTACGTCCGGCATTGATGGTAACCAATTTCTCGACACTTGTGCCAGGCTGTTCCGGTTCGGGTTCCGGAGAGCCGGGGGTGTCGTCGCTACAGGCTGTGAAAGCAAGTAGTAGAGAAGAAAAAATATAGTGCTTGAATTTCATGATATTTGTTTTATAAAAACTGCCGCGAATAATCCTGTGAACTACCCGCGGCAGAAAATATGGAATTAACCTATTGAAGAATTTACCACTGTAACAATCCGTTTTCTTATCCGGAAGGGATTAATTCCAGCCCGGATTCTGAACAATTGAACCATTGGACATAGTAATCTCGTACAAAGGAATGGGGAATACCATGTCGCGGCTCTCATCAAAACTGATACCTTTGGTGCTTGCTTCACCTTGGTTTTCCCATTCATAGAGGTCACGAGTAGCAGCATCAGTATTATATTTTACGAAAGTACCATTGGCTCCCAGCAGATTGGAAATGACTTTCTTGCCATTATCATCAGTCCAACGGCGGATGTCATAGAGACGGTTTTGTTCCCACGCCAATTCCAAGCGACGTTCCAGACGGATGGCTTTGCGAAGATCGTTACCGCTGGATTTTACATCGGTCAGATTTACACGGTTACGTACTTCATTGAGGTATTTACGCGCTGTGGCATCATCATTCAATTCGTTGCAGGCTTCAGCATACATCAGCAATACATCGGCGTATCGCAGGATACGGTGATCCAAAGGAATCTTGTCTATATTGTACACTTCCGGACGTTTGTCGATGGGTACGAAATATTTCCGGACGATACGTGCAGATTTATGTTGTGCTGGGTC
This sequence comes from uncultured Bacteroides sp., assembly GCA_900557355.1. Classification (GTDB taxonomy): domain Bacteria; phylum Bacteroidota; class Bacteroidia; order Bacteroidales; family Bacteroidaceae; genus Bacteroides. The sequence continues at coordinate 4,048 of USSR01000407.1, read as the reverse complement.
GATTATATAACAATTGGGATCCCAATTATATTTCTCGATATAAGTCTTGTAATTGGCCATGTCTTTACTGTTCTCGATAAATTTATCAAAGTTATCTTCTCCGGCAATTTCGGTACATCCGCTTTTGATGATAGTCCAACGAAGGCGTTCGGTATCACCTGCATCGATATAGGCCTGTTCCAGATTGGCGGTAGGTTGTCCCCAAGACCATCCGTCGCCGGGACCGTTACGTGCACCGGTGATTACTGTCAATGCACCACCTAAAGAATAAGTACCGTCATACATGTATTGTACTTCAAAGATACCTTCCTCGCTGTTGTTATGGTCAACGCTCCACACATCACCAAAGTTTTCAAGCAGTTTGTATTCTTTGCTGTCAATGACTGTTTTCAGCACATCGTGTGCTTCTTGCCACTTTTCCTGATAAAGATAAACTTTACCCAATAGTCCCAGAGCGGCGCCACTGGTAGCGCGTCCCATGTCGGAGGCTGCGTATTCACTGCGTTTCGGCAGTACTTCAGCAGCAGCTTTCAGATCGTCTTCAATGAATTTATATACCTCTTCGGCAGAAGCACGGGTGATACCTTGTATTTCTTCGGGCAGCAGGAAGCTCGTAACGAGAGGTACGCCACCAAAGTTCCTCACTAGCTCAAAGTAGAAATATGCACGCAGGAATCGTGCTTCTCCTGTAAGGCGGTTCTTCATATCTTCATCTGAAAATTCAGATTGTGAGATACGTTCTACGGCTACGTTACAACGTAAGATACCTTTATAACGGTATTGCCAGAAGTTTGAGATGGCACCGTTGCTTTGACCTGTACCCTGATAATGTGCCAAAGAGATATAATCGCTTTGGCTTTGTGAAGTATTTCCCATCCAACCGTCATCGCTGCACATTTCGGAAAGCAACCATACGGTATTAATGTTCCACCAACCACCAAAAGTGATAGCTTGGTAACAACCGGTGATGAATGATTCGGCTTCCTCTACGCTCTGGAAATAAGTGTCGAGGTTTTGTTGCCCGCGTACTTCCTCGGTCAGGAAGTCCTCGCAAGAGGTGAATGTCAACGAGGCAATCAATGTCAATATTGCTAATATCTGTTTCATTGTTGTCAAGGATTAAAATTTAAAGTCAATACCAAATAAGAATGTACGTGGATTAGGATAGGCAATGCCATCGATACCTGTCTCGATTACACTTCCGTTATTTCCAATCTGCGGACGTTCAGGGTCCATACCCGAATAACCGGTGATGGTGAATGGATTTTGTGCTGAGAATGAAAGTCGCAACTCTGTTCCGCGCAACAGTTTCTTGGGCAGAGTATAACCTATTTGTAACAATTTGCAACGCATGTATGAACCATCTTCTACAAAGAAACTTGATACACGTGTGTAGTTCTGATTCAAATCATTGTATGACAAACGTGGAATATCATTGCTGGTACCCTCGCCGTGCCATGCTTTTTCCAAAGTACCTGCCCAGACGTTTTGTCCGCTCACACCTGAATACAATCCTTTAGTCTTATTGAAAATATCATTACCGAAAGTACCGTAGAAGTTAGCTGTGAAATCGAAGTTCTTGTAATTGAAGCCCAGATTCAAGCCTACCATAAGATCGGGATAAGGATTACCGATCCATGTTTTATCGTTTTCGTCTAGTACACCGTCATGATTCAAGTCCTTGAAACGGATATCACCCGGTTGTGCCTTATCTTGTACCAGCTTTCCGTGTTCGTTGGTGTGTGCATATACTTCGCTCCAGTTTTGGAAGATACCGTCGGCTACATAACCGTAGAATCGTGAAATCAAACCTCCGTCTTCGTTACGGATAATCTGGTCGCTGTTGAAACCTCCGGTTTGGATAGGGCCGTCACCTGAAAATTTGATAGCCTTGTTTTTCACAGCCGAGAGATTCAAACCTACATTATAGGAGAAGTCAGATACCTTGTCTTGCCAATTCAGACTCAATTCCCAACCGCTGGCTTTCATACTACCGATGTTCATCCATACGGTACTATTCCAGTCGGGATAACCGATAGCGAAGATATTCTGTTTCTGATAAAGCATGTTGCTGGATTTCTTTTGGAAATATTCAAAAGTTACACCCAAACGGGAATTAAGAAATGACATGTCTATACCTACGTTCCAGTCTTCCACGGTTTCCCATTGCAACTGATTGTTTCCTACACCTGATATCATGGTACCGGGCACACGGCCGGGAGTTGATCCGAATACATAATCCGCCTGTCCCAGTAAGGTCAGGGTAGCGTCATTGTCGATATTCTGATTACCTACACGTCCCCATCCACCGCGTAACTTCAGGTTACTGAATACCTTCTGGTCTTGCATGAAGCTTTCGCTGATAATACGCCATGAAGCAGATACTGCGGGGAAGATAGCGTACTTGTTACCTTTGGGGAAGCGGGAAGAACCATCGGCACGGATTGATGCCGTCAGGTAGTAACGGTTATCATAATTATACATGATACGTCCCAGATATGAAACTAGCGTACTGTAGGTGGTAGTACCGTCACCTTTCTGATTTTGCGTGCCGGCATTCACTTCCTGCATGATGTCCATGTTATTAGGCACATCATCGCGTGAAGCCTTTGCTTGGAACCATGCGAAACGTTCTGCTGTGAAACCACCCATCACATTGATGTTGTGTTTCTGGGCAAAAGTATCAGAGTATGTAGCGGTATTAGTCCAGTTCCAGTCGAGCCATTCCTGCATCTCACGGGAAACATTACTCAATGTAGACTGTTCCAAAGCATCGATATAGAATTCGGGTGTGAATCCATCTGAGCGGCGGAAATGAGCATTAGCTCCGAATTGCGTACGTAAAGTAAGTTTCTCAATTGGGTTGATCTGTAGGTAGGTATTCACAATGGCACCCATTTCGCGTGAATGACCATTCTGGCGTGATAACGAACCGGCAGGATTCCATTCTTGATTGTTGTAAGAACGTTGGTAGTTGTTAAATTCATTGTCTACCCACTGATCTTGCGGTTTGAACACGGGAGTTGTCGGATCCATTGACATAGCAGCCGAAAAGAGATTGGGGGTATCATCCCATGACTCTACGCGGGGTGCAATGTCAAAACCCATTTTAATGTACTTGTTGAAAGTATATTCTGTATTGAGGCGGGCATTGATTTTGTCCCAGTATCCGTAATCGTACTGTGAGTCATTGCGGAAATAGCCTAAACTGAGGTTATAGACCAACTTGTCATTACCACCGGAAATGTTAAGCGAATAGTTCTGTACCAGGGCAGTTTTATTGATTACTTCGTCCCACCAGTCGGTACCATTAGGATTGGTAGTAGCACCGGTATCATTCCAGATAGAGGTACCTCCATCATTGGTGTAGCGGGTGTTGAACACTTCCTTATATTCAGCCGCATTTGCCACTTTGGGTTTGGATAATGTTTGGAAACCTGCCGATGCACTGAAACTGATGTTTGTTTTTCCAGCGATACCTTTCTTGGTCGTAATCAGGATTACACCGTTAGAGGCACGTGTTCCGTAGATAGCAGCAGCTGAAGCATCTTTCAAAACTTCCATAGACTGTATGTCGTTACTGTTCAGGAAGTTGATATTTGTACCTACCGGCATGCCATCTACTACGTAGAGCGGGTCGGTTCCGTTGACTGTAGTGACACCACGGATCAGTACTTTGGGTTGTGTACCCGGACCACCACCACTGGTAACTTGTACACCATTGATTTTACCTTGTAAGGCATCCATGGCATTACCAGTCACAGTTTCGGTGATTTCTTCTCCTTTAACTGTGGCGATAGAACTGGTCAGGTCACTTTTCTTTACGGCACCATATCCGATAACTACCACTTCGTCCAGCAACTCGGAGGATTCCGACAGCACAACGTTGATGGTAGTCTGTCCGTTCACTTTGATTTCTTGTGTGTCATAACCAATTGTAGAGAACACAAGCACGGCATTCGATGGCACGTTCATTAACGTGTAATCACCGTCGATGCCAGTTATTGTACCTGTACCGGCACCTTTCACTTGAATTGTAGCTCCAAGA
>USSR01000406.1 GCA_900557355.1 uncultured Bacteroides sp. | reverse complement strand
TGTGAAAGGGCTTGTATCCCGTGGCGGTTTTGTGGTGGATATGGAATGGGATGGCGTTCAACTGAAAAAAGCGAAAATACATTCTCGTTTGGGCGGGGTACTACGTATCCGTTCTTATGTTCCTTTAAAGGGAAAAGGAGTGAAAGTGGCAGACGGTGCTTGTCCGAATCCTCTTTATGCACCGGCAGTTATAAAAGAACCGGTCGTTTCGAAACTGATAAATCCTCAGATACCGGCTCTTTACCGTACTTACGAATATGACATTGTTACTCAGCCGGGAGAAGACTATTCGCTGGAGCGTAGCATGTAATGATATTAGTCTATGCAGATAAAGAGTTGGATTAATAAAGAAAGCCGGCTGATTTTAGCTGGCTTTCTTTTTGTTTTGTCTAGTTCTGTTGGTCAACTTCATTGTCAGAAGAAGACTTTTGTTGTTCTTCCATATAGGTGCTGGGTGGTACCCCGTATAATTCTTTAAAAGCGGTAGAGAAATATGCAACATTAGTAAATCCCGTAAGGGTGGCAACTTCAGTAATGTTATGATATTGGTTTGCCAATAGGGATGCTGCTTGTTTCAGGCGAACATTACGTATTAAGTCGCGGGTTGACTGGTTAGTCAGTTCTTTTAGCTTACGGTGCAAATGCACACGACTGATACCTACTTCAGTTGCTATCATTTCAACATTCAAGTCAGGATTACCTAGATTGTCATTAATCACTTTCATCACTTTATCAAGCAGTCTGTCGTCAGGTGATTGGACTTTTAGTTTCTTCAACTTCTGTTCCTGCATCTGACTGCCACTGAAACTGTTACGTAGTATTTCCCTACTCTTAATAAGATTGATTGCCGTTTTTCTCAAAATTTCGATACTGAATGGTTTCACTATATACGCGTCTGCTCCCATGTTTAAACCCTCCAGATTATCTTCTTCTCTTGATTTAGCAGTCAAGAGGATAATTGGTATATGGTTAATGGTTACATTCTGCTTTATTTTTTTACAAAGTGCCAATCCATCCATTTCAGGCATCATAATATCACTGATAATCAGATCCGGTTCCTTTTTTAGGATAAGGGTGAGAGCTTCTTTTCCATTGGCACACTCATGCATGTGGAAATCGCTGGCTAATTCACGACAGATATATTTACGTATTTCTTCATCATCTTCTACTATCAGAACATGACACTTGGTTTTGGAACGTATTTTTTCATCTTCTTCGTCAGTTGGCGAGGGGGTAGGCAGAGCAGTCGTGATATGTACAGGGGCATTATTTCCAACCGGATTATCATCAATTTCTTCTACATTCAGATGCTTCTTGTTCAGAGGGAGCCGTATGATAAACCGGGATCCTGGTTTGTTCTCATTGTTTTCAGCCTTTATGGTACCATGGTGTAATTCTACCAGCGAACGGCTTAGATGTAATCCTATACCGGTACCTACATTTGAATTATTATGGCTATTACGGATTTGATAGAAACGTTCAAAAATCCGTCCCATTTCTTCCGGGTTAATGCCGATGCCACTGTCTTCCACTATTATTTCAAAATAGTGTTTGAGAGATTGAGGAGCATTCATATCCTCACCTACACGTAAGTATATATTGATTTCTCCGTTCTCCGGTGTAAACTTGAATGCGTTGGAAATTATATTCAGGATAATTTTATCGAAATTTTTCGGATCAATCCATACTTTTAATTTTTCAGTTTCCGGTTTGAAACTTAACGTGATATGCCTGGCATTTGCCTGATATTCGAAAGTATAGTACAAATCACGGATAAATCCTACGATATCAACTTCCTGGAATTTCAGGGACATTTGCCCCTTATCTATTTTGCGAATATCCATCAGTTGATTGACCAGGCGAAGTATACGTTCTGCATTTCGATAAATGGTATGATAGTTTTTCTGCCGCTCGTTATCTTTGTCAGTGGCGATTAACTTCTGTAATGGGCTTATGATGAGAGACATTGGAGTTCGTATCTCATGGGAAATATTAATAAAGAATTGTAGTTTGGCTTCATTGATCTGTTCTGCATGGATATGTTCTAATATCTCCTGACGAGCACGGTAACGATGACGTATCTGAATGACTATACCATAGATAATAACTATCAATAGTACTCCATATATAAATTTAGCCCATCCGGAGGCATACCATGCAGGATGGATTGTGATACTAAACTCTTTGATGTCTGAATAAGAATCATTATCTTTTGCTTTTATCTGGAAGGTATAGGTACCTGGATTTAAATTACTGAATGAAACCCGGTTAATTCCTTGTTGTAAGCTAATCCAATTGGAATTATTAATGCTATATGTATAAGTAATTCGTTCCGGACTAAAGAACTCCATAGCTGAAAATTCGATGCTGAAAGAATTATCTTTATAAGATAGTTGAAAGTGGGCGGCATCCATGATTGCAGTGTTGACTATATCTCTATTCCCCGATTTCATACCTTTTTTAACCTTTTTATCATGGATATAGAAGTCTGTAATTCGAATTTCTGGTTTCTTATCGGGTGTGGTTATTTCTGTGGGATTAAAATAAGTGATTCCATTTGTACCTCCAAAGGTAAGTTCACCGTGTTTGTCGGCAAAAGCGGCTCCTTTACTAAACTCGTTACTTTGTAATCCGTCACTTGCATAAAAATTGATGAAACTTTGATTTTGAGGATTGAATCGGCTGATTCCATAATTCGTACTGATCCAAAGATAACCATTCGCATCCTCTTTGATAGCACAGATATAATTGCTGGGTAAACCATCTTTGGTTGTATATTCTTGCACTTCAACGGTTCGTGGGTTTAGTCGTTTTAATCCTTTGGATGTTCCTATCCAGATACTGCCATCCTTACTTTCATGCAAGGCATAGATTACATCGCCATATAATATTCTCCTGTTTTTTAAGGGAGAAACGAAATCCATTGTTTTTATATCCAGGCAGCCCAAACCATCGTAAGTACCTATGTACAGTTTGTCTTCAGCGGTATGTAACAGGCAATTTATCCATGAGTTATGTAGCATATTTACTTTGGTCCAATCAGTATTGCTGGTGGTGGTTGGACAACGGACTATTTCCTTGGTATTTATATTCATCTGATATAGTCCTCCTCCCATAGTACCTATCCATAAAGTTTTATTGTTATCTTCTGCAAAACAATATACATTTTCCATCAGATTGGATGTCTCGTCCACTAACTTCAGATACTCGCAACGTCCGGTTTTTATATCTAATTGAGCCATGCCATTCAGGTAAGAACCTATCCACATATTGTGGTTGGAATCTTCGAAAATGCTCATTATGGTTGCAGGAACGGAATGAGCATTGTCGGTAGGTGCAAAGTGCACTTTGGGTGTTTTATCTGGAGTCACTGCATAAATTCCGTCATTGTCAGTTCCCACCCAAAGAGTTCCTGTATGGTCTTTGTATACAGACATAACACAGTTGGAACCAATCACATTGTGTCTGGAAGATTTATAACCTAGATACTTGAACTCGTTGGTTATGGCAGGTATAATCATAACTCCTTTCTGAAAGAACCCTAACCATGTATTTCCCATTCTGTCTTTCAAAATAGAATGTATCTTTGCTTTTGTAAGGTCAAATGTTGTGATATTAAAATTGGCTTCTTTAATTTTTTGTTCTTGGATGTCATAGGCTTTTATTCCCGAACCATCTGTACCAATAAGAATTTGATTCTCCTCCTCAGGGTATAGGATTTTGATAGGCAAGTTGGGATTAGGAGTGTATGTAATTGGTACAAACGTATCGGTTTTATCATTATATCTGAATAGTCCTTTTTTTAAACTACCCATATAAAGATTTCCTTGTTTATCTTCGCACATGCTGGAAACTGTATTCCAGGCTATGCTTTTTTCACCGGAATAGTGTTTGAATTGATTGTTATTATCGAGGCGGAATATTCCATTATCGCCTGTTGCTATCCATAGATTTCCTTTTCTATCCCGATATGAATATGTAATCAGGTTACTGGCTATAAATTGGTCTATTTGTTGTGCTTTTATACTATCTTCTTGTGTTTCGACTAAAAATATACTGTGACCGGAAGTTCCTATTAATATTTCTCCGTTATTTTGTTCAAGTATAACTCCTACATTAGGGGCTATTGGGACTCCACTGGAGAGGTACATTGGGATTGTTGTAAAACTATCGGTTGCGCGGTCGTATATTTGCAGCCCGTTTAGAGAACCTATAAAAAGGTGACCTTGACTGTCTTCGAACAGTGTGCGTACATAGTCACTTAATAAGGAATTAGGATTATCTTTTTCATTTCTATAAACTGTAAATTTTGCTCCATCGTATCGATTCAGACCATCTTCTGTTGCAATCCAGATGATTCCGTCACGATCCTGATAGATTTTATTGAGCATGCTGCTTGATAATTCTCTATCGACTGTGAATATTTTTCCTTCTTGCCCATGGCATGGAAGGTATAAACACATGCATAATAAATAGAGTATAGATATAGCTTTCATATATATTTTTTTAGATTCTACAAATATACTTAATATCCTCTATATATTCTTTTAAAAGGTGAACTAATTAGACCTTATTGAGTGGTTGATAATTAGTGTGATTGTGGAATTGTCCAAACCAGTATACAATCTATTTAGTGCGTTGCTTTATACCAATTTGTTTCTGTCTTATCTGCTGCTAAAGAATTTATGCTCGGATCGGATACGGTAATGCCAGAGAAGGTTTTAATTGGCGTGGTAGTTCCCGTATTCATGGAATAATAACTTTCGGTATGCGTTTTATATGGTACGGTTCGTTCTAACTGTTCTTTAAACTCTTTTAATAAGGATGTGTCATCACACAGATGTGCTACGTAGTCACCGTAATCGTAGAAGATTACCGGATAGTAACCGTCTAAAGGTTGTAACTGGTTCCGCTTTGAAGGGTCAAATGTATACCGGTTATTTATTTCTTTCATGATAGTGGCCAGATGATCCAATTCTACACAATTAGTTATGCCTAATGTTCCACAAGGCATTTCTTCATAGGTGGAATAGAATGAATAGAAACCGTCACAGATGGCTTGATAATTTGGTTCGCCCATCAAATCTTTTCCAATGATAGAATAGGGCATACCATAAGCCATGATTTCACAGGTGGAACCAATAAGGTAGTCTGTAACGTTTCTCAGGTCATAGGCTACTTCTATGGTTGACATGTAGCAATCATCGAATAGGATATATTCCATTTTTATTCCGGCATCTGCTATACCTTCTGCAAGGGTAGTGATATCTGTCTGATATTGACTTGTCGTACCGCCGAAATAACGGGTTTGTGGAACGCCTTCGTTTTCCCAGTGCATTCTTATTGAAGTCCTTGCCCGTCCTTTTGTACTATGAACTGGAAGCCATCCCATACCGTGACATCCGATAGTCATGGCGTAAGTGGGTGCAGGGGCGAAACTTTTTACATCATTGAGAATGGAAGTAATTCCTTCGGCGGTGGTGAAAGGCGGGTTGTTATATTCTTTTAGAGTAACCTGTTCACATTTACCTTTCTTGCAGGTTATTTCAAATAGAGTTGCTTTTTCCGAAGTAGTAGACATAAATACGATTACCCGTTCACCATTCAGTCCTTTTTGGCTGATTGCCTTTTCCATATCCGAGATATTCGTGTAGAAATTGCTGGTCAGATTGGTGGACCAAGGTAGGTACATGAATAAAGTTTTTTGGTTTTCAACAGGTTCTATTTCATCTTTCTCGCAGGATAGTACAAAGAAAGAGAGAGTAATCAGACAGAGTGATAACCGTATCCATTTTATAAATAATAATGCTACTTTATTCATATTTCATATCCTTTATAATATCCATAAGGTACAAAAATACAAAAAAGAACAGTTCAATGTATCATTAGAGCTGTTCTTTTTTGTATTTTCTATTTGAAACAGGGCTGTTGCTTATCTTCTTTCATTCAGCATTTTGGGTGTCGGGCATTCATGGTTGTCGATAGGAAGTTTCACTTGCTTCAAATCATCCAATTCATGTATCGGTCTTTCCACTTCGTAAGGGGCACGCATACCCGAAAATTCCTGGAAGTATAGCAGACAGGCATCTTTCCACCATACGGCATCACGTGCCTGTATCTTCAGGCGTGACTGTACATCTTTGAAACGTTCTGCATCGATGTAGTTCTCGGCTAGATCCCATTTTTTCTGAAAGCTTCTTACCTGCTGTACACCATGGTCGTAGCGATAGCAAAGCTCGTCCCATAAAGTACGTCCGCTTTGCATGGTGTGTTGCCAAGGGGCATGATGGAACCACAAGAGATACTCATCCGGACAAGTACGGATGTCATCGTAAAGGCGGCAGAGTGAATCGGGATATTGGGCTGTAGCATTGCTACCCGTATGACTGCGGTCGAAACCTATCCCCTGTTTGTCTGCTTTATGATAGTAAGACGGCATCCACC
>USSR01000405.1 GCA_900557355.1 uncultured Bacteroides sp. | reverse complement strand
TCTCCGTCGTCCAGCGGGAACTACTCCAAGGCCACTCGACAGCGATACAACCGTCCCCCCCTTTTTTTAATTCATCAGCATCTGCATATCCCCATAATAGTGCCCAGTGCAAATAAACAGTGGCATTTGCATAACGGAAGGAGTTTGATATAAAATGTGCAATATTCACAGCATCTTCGGGAACAGAAGGATGATAAGAACAGTTCTCCGTCATCATAATTGATTTGTTGCCAACTTGCCGGGCTATGTTTTGAAATTCAGTTTTAAAAGCATGGGCGGAAGAATAACGGTCGTTATCTTTATAATCGGAAGTCTTACCACCATGATAACAATGGAAAGCAGCAGCATCCAATAGGTCAGGATTCAAGTCTCTGTAATAGTTACTAAAAGTACCATAGCCAATTCCAAGCACTTCCGGGCCGATTAACTTGGGACGGTCAGACACCTCTTTGAATGCTTCATAAGTGGCTTCCAATGCTTTCCCGTAATTCGCTTTTTGGGAGTCGTCGATACCGTAGCCTAAGCGGATTTTGGTTCCTGCACTGTTATCCCCATCCGGCTCATTCATCATGCTCAAGTAATCCGGTGACATATCTGCTTCCTGATAAGCTTTTAATGTCATGCGACACCATTCACCAAATTCTTTATACATGTACTTCCCTTCATTATTTCTTTTAAGTGTCGCTCCCTTTTCTTTCGGGCTATCTATCAAATCGGGTGCTACCAGCCAATTAGACATCATTACAGAGAAATTGCTACGCCCCAGTCTTTGAGTTGCTGCATCCATTATCTCTTTTTGCTGTTTAAGAATATCGGGATTCTCACCCGATATCTTCTTTTCGTACCAGTTTCCTATACGAATCATGGAAATCTCCAAATCTTTGAAAATCAGATCAAACAATTCTTTCTTATTGGGGTGTTGACAATACCAGCCCTCATAATTGGCCACTCCCCCACCCATTCCCTCCACAGTCTGATATTGTTCGGAAGGATTTAATTGAATAACCGTTGCATTATCAGTATGATCCCCATCTTGGATCGTACCAGATTCCGTATTTTCCTCTGACGATGAACTCTCTTCCGAGCATCCAGATAAACCGATTACCAATAAAGTAATCCATAAAAGCCTGTTCATACAACTTTGTGTTTTCATGCATTCATTATTAAAATATAGGAAAAGGAGCCAAGAGTAAAATACAAGATTGTACTTTTGCATCTGTCGATTCTTTAGATTGCCCTCAACCAGCACAAAATTACAATCTTGTATTTCAAAACGTTTGGTAAAATGTAACGTTAAGTTAGTTATATGTATAACGCAGTTTTAAATTTGTATCATTCGCCTTTATTTCTGATAGACGCAGCATATTCCGAAGGAGATACTCCATAGAACTTCTTAAAAACAGTCGCAAAATTAGCCTGACTATCAAAGCCTACCGCATCCGCTATTTCTGAAATATTCAGCTTCCCTTCCTGAAGCAGTGCTGCCGCTTTCTTCATCCGTAGATTCCGGATAAAGACAGATGTTGAAACTCCTGTAATATCTTTCATTTTACGATGAAGCTGTACACGACTCAATCCGACTTCCCTGGCAAGCATTTCTACATTGAATTCCGAATCATCCAGAAACTTATTCATCACATTCATAACCCGCTCCATCAATCGTTCATCTCCGGATTTATTTTCAGCAATTTCAATCTTTCCCACCTGATCCCTGACACCAGAGAACTTTCCTTTCAATAACAATCTTGTCTCAATCAGATTCTTGATATGTACTCTCAACTCTTCAACGACAAACGGTTTTCCTAAATATGCATCCGCACCTTTACTTAATCCTTCAATACGGTCTTTATATTCCGCTTTTGAAGTCAACAGGATAAACGGTATATGACTCACATTCGGATTGTTGCGAATCGTTTTCAAAAGTGAGATACCATCCATTTCAGGCATCACGACATCAGAAATTATAAGATCCGGTTGTTGTTTCAGAATGGTTTGCAAACCCTCTTTCCCGTTACGGCAAATGTATACCTTGTATTGCGAGCTCAATTCCGCCTCCAGGAAACGAAGAATCTCGTCGTCGTCATCTACGATCACAATCCTATAATTCGCTTTATGGTTTCTTGTCTTAGCCGTTTCTTCTTCACTTTCTTGAGAAAGCCCCAAGACAGAAGGGACTCTTGAGGTAGTTTTGTTTTCCGCATCCACCCATTCGGATTTCTTCAAATGATCTTTCCCATAAGGAATATGAATAATGAAACGACTTCCTTGTGCATCTTGCCGATTACAAGCATTGATAGTGCCGTGATGCAATTTAACTATCATCCGGCACAGATTCAGTCCTATACCAAAACCGATACTTCCATTGAAACCATTGGAAGGCGCCTGATAAAAACGTTCGAATATCTTTTCCAGTTTATTGGCGTCAATGCCGGATCCGCTGTCAATCACTTCAATCTCAATAAAATGCTGCAAATCTCCAACAGTAAGTTCATTCACCTTCTCGCGCAGGCTGATTTTTATTTCACCTCCATCCGGCGTATATTTAAAAGCATTCGACAGCAGGTTTACCAATACTTTATCAAAATTATTAGGATCAATCCACGCCGGAAGCTCCTCCTGTTCATAATCAAAACACAAGTTTATGTTCCTTTTCTCCGCCTGATAAGTAAATAAAGAGATTAATTCTTTGATATAATCCACCATGTCCGTTTCAACGCAATGAATATTCAATTGCCCTTTTTCAATTTTACGCATATCAAGCAACTGATTCATCAGATTAATAATACGATTCGCATTCTTCTGCATCAGACGCAGCATCTTCATCGTATCGGCATCATAGTCTCTCTTTAACAAATTCTCCAACGGACTCACAATCAAAGTCATTGGAGAGCGAATCTCATGCGAGAGATTGATAAAAAGTTTGATTCTCTCTTCATTCATTTCTTTCTGGTGCCGGCGACGAACACTCAAATAAATCTGGAATGCAACAGCAAGCAATATCAACGCATAGCAGACATAAGCCAGAGACGAACGCCACCACGGTGCCGCAATATCAATCCGTATCACCTTCACAGGGGTATACTGCCCGTTCTCACAGGCACGTATTTCAAATGTATACTTACCGGAATTTAAATGATTGTATGTAATCTGATTGATTCCCAATTGAGTAGAGGTCCAGTTCTTTTCATACTCTCTGATACGATATTCATAGAAAATATTTCCAGAATTACGATAATCCAATGTGGAAAACTCAAGCGTAAATGTGTTGTCTTCATAAGCCAGGCTGATTTTGTCGGTCCGTGTTACAAAAGTGTCCAAAATGGGTTTTCCACCGGATTTACTTTTAGCGGTCACTGCTTCTCCTCCCAAATAAAGATTGGATAATATCACAGTCGACTTCCCTTTTTGTGCAGTGACGCTATCCGGATGAAAAGTCGTTATTCCCTTCACACCTCCCAAATAGATAAGGCCATTCATTGACTGGTAGCTGGCACCAATAGTATACTCATTATCCACCAATCCACGTTCGGAATAATAGGAAGCAATCTTATTCTCTGCGACTTTTATCAGGTTAATGCCTTTCAGGGTACTACACCAGATATTCCCCCTCTCATCTTCTGCCAACCCATATACAAAATTATTAGAAAGTCCGTCTTCTTCATCATAGTAATGAAATTCTTTTGTTCCGGGATGATAGCACATAAGTCCCTTATTCGTTCCCGCCCAAATATTTCCACGTACGTCTTCCAATAATGAGTAAGTGATAAAATTACCTAACGATTGACTCAATACAGGGGTAAATTTTTCCGTTACAGGATCGAAATAATCCACTCCATTACAGTGGCCTATCCACAATCTTTCCCGGGAATCAAGAAGTAGAGTATAGATCCAATTGTTCCTTAACCCACCGGAGGAACTTTGATATTCCGTGACTGTTTGAGTGGGCAGGTGATATCGTATGAATCCGGAACCGAATAAAGAAAGATATAGGTTCCCTTTATCATCACCTGTGATCTTCTTTATATCCTTCAATTTAATTTCCGGTAACATAAAACGTACGTTCCCTTTGGCATCCTGCATATAAAGCCCGGAATAATAGCCTCCAAACCACAAATTACCACTATAATCCTTATAGATGGATGAAACCGTTTTACCTGAAAACAGATGATCGGTTATATTTCCTTCCGAAGTAATTTTAAACACTCCTTCGCCTTCCACACCGCTAACGATATGTCCATCATCATCTTTATACAAGGCAGTTATCACACCAGCCTGCGGATATTCACGGGTAGGAACACTCCAAAAATGGAAAGGTGTAGATTCTTTAGACACCATAACCATTCCTCTATGATAACATCCTATCCATAAGTTTTGGTTATGATCTTCATAAATAGCACGTATTTTAGCATTATCGACATCAATAAAAGGGAGAGTGATCACCTCGGAACGGAGTTCTTTCAAATCGGGTTGAATAACCTTCAGTCCTTTGCCAAAGGTTGCCAAATAACGTGTCCCTTTTTGACTTACGAGTATGGAACGTGCCGGCAGCCACAATTCATTATGTTCTATTTTGGTAAAGCGGTCATTCTCTCTATCATAATAATAAGCAGTAGTACCCGTGGAAAGGAGAAAATTTCCCGAATGGTCCTCGGCCATTCCGGAAATTGTAGAACCGCCATCTAAAACTGCCCGTGTGTATATCTTACTCGTTCGTGTAGAAGGATCATATCGAAGTAAACCGGTACCGTTTACTCCAATCCAGATGCTCCCATGACGGTCTTCATATATGACTCCATAATGAGCATGTTCGGATACATCAGGAATATCTGTCATTTGCTCACCTGTTCCTGTATCTTTCCGAATACGGAATATTCCTCTTCCGGAAGATCCAACCCATATTTCGCCCGAACGCAATTGAGTGATACACATGATATGGAAAGATGAGCTTTCTTCAAACTTAATTGTCCGAAATGCATTTTCTTCCGGAACATAATATTGTAATCCGCCAATACCTCCCACCCATAACGTGCCTTCATTATCGAGCATCAAGGCTTTTACAGAGTTATCGGATAACGAGGTGCTATCCTTGGGATTATTATAATAATGAGTAAATTGTATGCCATTGAATTTATTAAGGCCATAATCTGTCCCGATCCAGATAAACCCATCTTTATCCTGGCAAATGGAAGTAATCAGATCGCAAGTTAATTGTTTGGAATCATAGAACAATGTATTCTCGGCGACCACCTGTACAATTCCCCCAAAAAATACAATCATCAACAGTAATAGTCTTTTCATAGCAAACAGTCCTTTCTTTATGCAAAGAAAGTAATTCTTTTCAAAATCGGACTATTTAATTCGTTTCATTTGTTTTTAAATTTAGTCCCCTTTGCACCAAAAGAAGAATGAAACATATACAAAAACTATTGAAACACAGATTTTTTATCTCTCCGAAAAGATATCCTAACTTTGCCAATAGAAAATAAATCAGCTATTAACCTCTAAAAGAAAATAACATGAAAAAGTATTTAGTAGCAGCATTAGTTGCATGTCTGGGAATCTTAAGTGTCAATGCACAAGTAGACAAGACTATCGAAGTCAGTCAATGCGAAGCCAATAATAAACTGACAGTAGAAGGGCAGACCTTAATTTCCACCAGTTATGGAAACTTGGTATTTCCTGAAAATGATTACACTAATTACACCGGAATAAACTTTGAAGCGACCAACTTCGAAAAATTAGATGAAAATGCCACAAATGCCATCTGTTCATTAAAAATAGAATATACCCAAGATGGTGAAACGGTAAAAGTTTCTATGGGATTTTATACCCAAGGCAAGAAGAAGGTGCAATTCAGTGCTTTTAAAGATGAAAAAGCCGGTAAAATTGCAATTGATCCAAGTTCTATTACCAAAGTTTCCATTGGGATGGGAAAAAACAAAAAAGTAGATATCAATAATATAGTTTTAGTTGCTAAAAAGTAACATAGATCAGTATATCTGCTAGTTGCTTAAATAATAACTGCCGGTGCTTGTAAAAAGAAGCCGGCAGTTATTATTTTATCCTGTGGAACATACACCATATATATTAGTAACATTAATATGGAAAGAAGTTACTTCCAAGGTAGATTTCAGAAACAGTTTTTTGCCTTTTGTATTGGGAAATGAGCTACCTTTGCTACAAATCCATACAATATGAACAGAAACACTTTTTTTGTATTATTCCTATTAATAAGCAACCTTGTTTCAGGACAGGACCTGAAACTGTGGTATAGTCAACCTGCACAAAATTGGTCGGAAGCTCTCCCTATTGGTAACTCCCGTCTTGGAGCCATGGTATATGGCGGAATCGAACGCGAAGAATTACAACTCAACGAAGAAACATTTTGGGCAGGTTCTCCATACAATAATAATAACCCGAATGCCGTACATGTGCTACCGGTTGTACGCAAACTGATTGA
>USSR01000404.1 GCA_900557355.1 uncultured Bacteroides sp. | reverse complement strand
CTAAATTCCGGAAATCTCAAATGGGGAACATTAAGGACTTTATTTTCGTTATTATCTGTCATAATCATTATTCTTTATCGGGATTGATATCAAACGGCAACAATTTGTCGCCATTATTAAACCGGTCGAAATCAGAGATAAACGAACGGTCTTGAATCACTTTATATTTTTCATACTCACCATACGCCTTCTCTCGTGCTTCTTCTTGAGAAACTTTACCAGCTGAATCTTGTACTTGATAGTCCATTGTAGCAAGAAACTGTTCAAGACGCTGCTTCCATTCGGCCATCGTTGTAATGATATGGCGTTGGGCACGCTGCTCTGCAAATTCAAGAAATACGTTAGTTATGCCGTTGAGTTCTGAAACCTCTTTGTCTGACAAGTAGTTCTTTGCCACAATCGTATCAGACTTCTGGACTCTGCCATCGGGAGCTTTCTTCCAAGTGGTCAATCCCATGTGCGGCATTTCCGAGTCGGCACGTTCATATACTATTTCGGCAGCGGTACGATGAGTTACAGCCAAGTGCATCATATTTTGCACCATCTTGAAGAACAATTTGGTACAATCCGATTTCGAATCGTAATCGGCACTGCATTCGGCATAGATGTCTGTTATCTTTTGGTAGTATCTGCGCTCTGATGTGCGTATCTCACGAATACGCTCCAGCAAATCATCAAAATAATCTTTGCCAAAGTGTTTTCCCTGCTTCAAGCGTTCGTCATCAAGGGCATATCCTTTAATAATAAACTCCTTCAATACAGATGTAGCCCAGATACGGAATTGAGTGGCCTGATAGCTATTGACACGATAACCTACCGCAATAATGGCATCCAAATTATAGAACAGAGGTGTACGTTCTACATCCCGTTCTCCCTCTGATTGAACTATCCCAATTTTTCGGATAGTTGCCTCTTTTGTAAGCTCGCCTGTTTCGTAAATCTGACCAAGATGATAGTTGACAGTCCGTACATCCACCCCGAACAAATCGGCCATACGCTTTTGTGACATCCAAAATGTTTCACTGTTGAATATCACTTCTATTCGTGCCTCGCCTTGCGCCGTTTTATACAGCAAAATGTTAGAACTCAACGAATTTTGCATCAATTCGTTTGTCGAAATTGTTCGAGTAAAATAATCGCGAGCTTGTTGTACCAACACTTTTTGGGCATCGGCATTTTCGGCAACAATCATACACGCCATACGCGAAAGACGGAAGATATTGACCTTACGGAATGAGCCGCTTCCAATCCTTACCATATCAACCGCTTGGTTGAAATGGTCGTCTACATTCATTCCTTTTTCACCTGCCACCTTGATAGCCTTGTCTATGACTCTTTGGAATTTCCAATAAGCCGAATAGCCCATAGCAGCGCACAGGTCGCGGGAACTCCAGTATTCGTTTCCGCCCTCATCCTGACGGCGTATATTGTCGAATGATGGACGCATTTCGGGGATGTTGTCTATCTCTGCCATAGTGTAATTATTCAACCAGTCCCAATTCTTTCAAATAGCCTTCTATTTCCTTATCCAGTTCGGCTCGCTTGGCTTCCAATTCCTTTATTTCAGCCATGACTGCTTTGATGTCAATAGGCTCTTCTTCCTCAAAAGTATCGACATAGCGAGGAATATTCAAATTATAGTCATTTTCGGCAACCTCCTGCAACGTAGCAAGATGACTGTACTTTTCAATTTCCTTGCGGTCACGATAGGTTTCTACAATCTTCTGTATATGCTGAGGGCGGAGTTTGTTCTGGGTCTTGACCTTTTCAAACTCTTTGCTGGCATCAATGAACAAGATATTATCGTCTTCCTTACGGCATTTCTTCAATACGAGAATACAGGTCGGAATACTTGTACCATAGAATATATTGGCTGGCAAACCGATAATAGCATCGATATAGTTTTTCTTCTCTATCAGGAAGCGGCGTATAACACCCTCTGCATTCCCTCGAAACAGAACTCCGTGCGGAGCAACGCAAGCCATCGTACCACCTTCATTGAGGTGATGAACCATATGCAGAATAAAAGCATAGTCGGCTGTTTTCTTAGGTGCAAGTCGTCCTGCTTTACTGAAACGGTCGTCGTTGTTGAATTTGTCGGCAGCACTCCATTCTGCAGAGAACGGAGGATTTGCAACCACTGCATCGAACTGCATATCATCGAATGCGTCCCATTCAAGCGTATCGCCATTCTCTATTTTGAAGCTGCTGAATCGGATACCGTGCAGCAACATATTCATTCGGGCAAGGTTGTAAGTAGTCGGATTTTTCTCCTGTCCATAGATATATGCCGCCTTACCGATACTTGCTGCACGGAGCAATAGTGAACCACTACCGCAAGTAGGGTCGTAAACATTACGCAAACGGTTATGCCCAAGAGTAACAATCTCCGCCAATATGCGGCTGACCTCTTGCGGAGTATAGAACTCACCGGCTTTCTTGCCTGCGCCGGCTGCAAACTGGCTAATCATATATTCGTAAGCATCGCCCAAAATATCAATTTCTTGCGAGGCCTCTACACCAAAGTCAATATCGTCCAATGCAAGAAGCACATTGCTGACGAGCGTGTTTTTATCATCTGCTGTTTTTCCCAATTTAGGCGAAGCCAAATCAATGTCCGAGAACAATCCGCCAAAATCCTCTTCACTATCCTGTCCCAAAGTGCTGTCTTCTATACGCTTCAACGAGCGTTCCAACATAGGAAGAACATTTTCTTTCCGCTTGATAGCCTCAATTACGGACGAAAACAAGAACTTCGGTTCAATGAAGTAGCCTATATTTTCCAAGCACTGGTTCTTAACCTCTTCCTGCAATTCCGGTGCATCCGAATCGGTCATTTCCCATAATTCCTTGAATGTAACTTCATCATCATCCAACGCACTGTTAGCGTATGTTTCTATCTTCTCCGACAGGTATTTGTAGAAAATGAATCCCAAGGTAAAATACATAAAATCGCTTGCCGACATATTGCCACGCAAACGGTTTGCGACCTCCCAAAGCTGGTCACGGAGTTTCTGTTGCAGTTCTTCGCTCATATCTTTATTGCTCTATATTATCTTGTTTACATCACTTTCCGGCAATGGTATATTGCTCTCTATTATACTTCTCAGGTCATCTAGCACTTTCCCTTTATATGAGAAATATTTTGCCCCTTGATATGCACCCGATGTATTCCGTTTCTCTTCCGGCATAAACGTACCGACAAAAGGGGACAATTTATAAATACGACCTTCGTATTCAACGGAATCATCGCTTGCCACCTTGACTTCCGTATCCGTAGGAATAAAGGTAACGCATTCCCCTATTTTAATACCGACCATGCTGAATTTGAAACGACCTCGCTTTACGGTTCGCTTCTGCACGACAGGCAATGAATCTTTTTCGTTATGGCAAACCGGTTTATTATCTACATAGACCGTAACAACCGCATCATCAATCATCTTGGCTATGTCATTGAATATATCCAAAGCTATTTGTGGCGGCACATTGAAAAACTCCCGATTCTGACGAATACGCAAATCCGTCAACCGATCAATAGTCTTGTGTACATGCTTTTCAACATCGTTATATTTGACCGTCTGAATGGTTGCATAAATCTCAAAAGGCAACGGAACAGCCGTGTTGTCAAGTTCCTTGGAACGTATATCTACAGGCCGCGCACTTTTACCGATCTTGACCCAATCCTCACGAAAACTTGGATTAGTCAAGATATACACATATCCGGGTTCATTTGTCTTTACCATATCAGTATTTCTTTTAATCCCAACTGAAAGTGCGTATGATATTACGCAATCTGTCTAAAATCCTCGTCAACGCCTTTCTCGTCTTTATCAATCCGAGATGCTTCTCTTTCAATGCTTTTTGTATGATTTCCGGCTGCTCTTTTTGCAGGTAGTCATATTCTTTGAGGAAGTGATTCAATACCGATGACGATATTTCCTCTTCCTCAGCCAATGAGTTGACGGCATTTTCTCGCTCAACGGCAATATAGTGGTTCAACCGTTCTTCCAAATCGCTTGTACCGTCAGCTTTGTCTCGCTGAATCATGAAGTTTTCCTTATCGTCATCCACATTCTTTTGAATGAAACCATCGATAAGTTTGGCTTTGCTGCGCATTTCTGCGTCTTTAATCATCGTATCAATGATATTCTGACGGCGTTCTGCGTAATCGGCACTATATGGGTCAAGTTCTGCAATGAGTTCAAGGATATATGCCACATTGATAATGTCGCTATGTAGGAGTTCAAGGCAGAAATCCACATCACCGAAGTCTCCGTCATCCGGAACATCTGTATCATCATCCGGTTTGGGTGACGGTGCTGGATCAACGAGTGCAAAAGTATCATGGATATCAAGATACTTACTCCTGAAATCCATAAACTGCTGTTCCGTCATGCCGAGATCATCAGCTTCTTCGCTATAATCCTCATATATTTGAATCTCTGCGTGTTTACGGATAATATCACGAAATGCCAAAACAAACTCTTTCTTAGCCGTTTCGCTCTGCAAAAGGTCTATGCAGTTTGTGTCCGGGTATTTCTTCAGAAAATCGGATGCAAGTTCCTTGTATTCCTGTTTGATTTCTTCAAACGGAGGTCGCACTATTTCTTCCGGATTGTTGCTGTTACTGAATAATTTGATAGCAGCATCCACATTGCTCTTCAAATCACGGAAACATACAATCTTTCCGAAGCGTTTCTTTTCGTTCAGCACACGGTTCGTCCGGCTAAATGCCTGCAACAAGCCGTGGTATTCCATGTTCTTATCTACATAGAGCGTATTAAGTTTCTTGCTGTCAAAACCGGTAAGGAACATTCCGACAACAAGGCAAAGATCAAGCGGCTTCATATCGGCTCGCTTCTTTTTCATGCGCAGGTTGATGTCATCGTAATATGCACGGAAGTTCTCAGTCGTAAACGATGTGCCGAACATTTCGTTATAGTCATCCATGATGGCTTGCAGCTCATCGACTTCGCCTGCACTGTCATTCAGATAAGAACCTGTACCCATTCCTGTCAGTTCATCATCCTGACTTCCATTGGCTGCATAGGTAAATACTGCACCTATACGAATCTTAGGATTCAGTTCCTTGAATATCTTGTAATAACGGATAAGCATCGGCACTGACTGCACGGCAAACAGCGCATCGAACTCTCCGTCAAATGTTGACTTATTGAAATTATTAAGGATGAATTGGGCTATTTCCGTCATGCGATTGGTACTGCCGTTCTGCACCTCCTCACTGCCATGATAGTATTCCACAAGAAAACCGAGAACATTCTCATCAGCAATGGCATCCTTAATCAGATAGCGATGCAGGCAGTTGCCGAACACCTCTTTGGTCGTATGACCATCAACTGCATTCTCTGTAAATATTGGAGTTCCGGTAAATCCGAATATCTGGGCATTATCGAAGAATTGCATAATCTTCTTATGACTCTCCCCGAAATGGCTACGATGGCACTCATCGAATATCATCACGATACGAGAATGGCGTATCGAATCTATTTTGCTGCTATACCATGTCTTGCTTACGGCTGCATTGAGTTTCTGAATAGTGGTAATGATAATCTTGGAGTTGCTATGCAGACGTTTTACCAACTCGTCCGTATTGTCCGTACCGTCAACGGCTCCCGGTTCAAAGGCTTCATATTCCGACTGTGTTTGTGTATCAAGGTCATGGCGGTCGACAACGAACATTACCTTATCTACATCATCTAACTCCGAAACGAGTTGCGCAGTTTTGAATGAAGTCAAAGTCTTTCCTGCCCCTGTTGTATGCCAAATATAACCGTTATCATTGGAGTTCTGCACTCGATCCAATATCTTTTCTACTGCATAGAACTGGTATGGGCGCAACACCATCAAGCATTTATCACCTTCATGTAATACGATGTACTTTCCGATAATCTTACCGAGCGTACACTTTTCCAAGAAAAACACAGCAAACTTATCCAGTTCATTGAATGGCAGGTTTGCCGCATCCGTCCAGTTGAATGTAAATTTATATCCGCCATTGGGATTATTGGCGAAATAACGAGTGTTCACACCATTGGAGATGACAAACAACTGAATATAATCGAACAACCCATGAAAGGATGTCTTATGATAGCGTTGAATCTGATTGTATGCCTGTTTGAGTTCTACTCCCCGACGTTTCAATTCAATCTGAACTAAAGGGAGACCATTGATAAGAATCGTCACATCATAGCGACACTTCTTTCGTCCCTCCACCGTAATTTGGCTCGAAACCTGAAATTCGTTCTGACACCATTGGGTACGATTAAGAAACTCTCCCCAAATGCGCTGTCCGTTAGCCGTATCAAGAGGATATAGGTCGCGAAGCTTCTTTGCTTTTTCAAAGCGAGTACCACCTTCCAGATAGATTAATATCTTCTCGAACTCTTCATCCGTAAATGAGTTACGGCCAACTTCCGCCAGTTGTTTCTTGTTGTGAATTTCCAACTGCCACTT
>USSR01000403.1 GCA_900557355.1 uncultured Bacteroides sp. | reverse complement strand
GACATTGGTGGCGCTGGAAGTCATATAAGTCATGTTCTCCACACCGTTGATAGCTTCTTCCAGCGGTGCGATAACGCTCTTCTGCAATGTTTCCGCACTGGCACCGAAATAATTGGTGCTTACCATGACGGTAGGCGGGGCAATATCGGGATATTGTTCTACGGGCAAGGTAAACAGCCCGATGATGCCCAGGATGACAATCGTAATAGATATGACTGCCGAAAGTACCGGGCGTTCAATAAATGTTCTTAAATTCATGGATTAATCCTCCTTTGTTTGTTGATTAGCAGTTGGCTGTGTGGCTGAAGATGCTGATTTAGGCTGTATCGGCGTACCTTCACGCAGCAAGCCCACTCCTTCGGCCACGATGATGTCGCCCACACTCAAACCGTTATCTACTATATATTCTTTTCCTCCGTTCACACGGGTCACATCTACCGGAGCAGACTGTGCTTTGCCGTCTATCACCTTAAATACAAACACTTTATCCTGCAACTCATAAGTGGCCGCTTGCGGAATAACGATGCAATTCCGTTTTTGAACAGGGACTACCACATTGCCCGAACCACCACTCTGCAACAATCCGTCCTTATTGGGGAATACGGCACGCAGGCTGACGGTTCCGGTCGATGTATCTATCACACCGCTGATGGTCTCTATCTTTCCCTGCGAGGGGTACGTCGACTTATCATTCAGAATCAGTGAAATGGAAGGCATTTCTTCGAGCGCCTTGTTTTTGGAACCATAGCGGCGGGTCATATCCAGCAACTGGTTTTCCGTCATCGAGAAGTACACGTACATATCAGAATTATCGGAAACCGTAGTCAACGGTTTAGGCAAACTGGCACTCACCAAAGCACCCACACAATAAGGCAGAGTACCTACAACCCCGTCGGCAGGGCTTTTCACCTCGGTATACGAGAGGTTATTGGCAGCACTCACACGCTGCGCTTCCGTCTGTGCCAACTGCGCCTTTGCTGTCAACAGGTTATTGTAAGACGTCTGCAAGTCGAACTCCGAAATTACGTTCTGTGCAAACAACTCCTTCTTACTGTCATACGTCAGTTGCGCGGTAGCCACACTTGCGCGGGCTGCTTCCACATTGGCCTCGGCAGTCTGCAAAGCGGCACGGTAGGGCACTTGATCGATGATGAACAGCACTTGCCCCTTACGATGGACTGCCCCTCTTCCACACAAAGCTTAGTCAGGAAACCGGATACCTGCGGATAAATGTCGATGTCTTGTCGTCCACGGATACTCGCTGAGTAGGCCGTTTGCAATTCTCTGTCGGAAGTCGTGATTCCCATCACTTCATACTCTGAATTGGTCTGCACGGTGGGAGCCTGTCCGCATGCTGCCAATGTCACACTACAGATGAGCGTCATCATCTGCTTTGTCAATCTCTTCTTTGTTATCATACTACAATCTTTAAATGAAAAAACTTCTTTTTCTAAATGTCGGCGGCAAAGGTATACCGTTTTTGAACAACAACTTGTTTCATTTGTCGCACTCCATTGTTCATTTTCGGAACAAGCCACTTAACGTTTGAAAAAGATATCCTACCTTTGTAGCATCAAAATTCTCAAAAAGACAAGTATGAATCCATTATTAACTACCAAAGCAGAAACATTCAGAGCCGGAGAGGACGATCTGGACTTTTACCGCAACCGCCTCATCAAACTGACCAACGGTGCACTCCTGTATTGTACCAAAGGGGAAGCGGATTTTAGTATAGATTTAGAGGAATATCACATCGTTCCCAATACGAACGTAATGTTGCTGCCCGGTTCCATTCTTTCATTGAAATCGGCCACGAAGGATTTCCGGGTACATTACTTCGCTTATTCGGGCGAAATGATAAAAGTTGCCTGTTTCCGTCTGGACCCGGCTTTCATGCATTTCATGAAAGAAAATGCGTGCTATACCCATACGGATCCCGAAGCGATAAGGGCCATCACGGGACTGATAGGTGCAAGCGCAGCCGTCTATGGCGACAAGGAAAACAGGTTTCAGGAAAGCATTGCCCAGAACCTGCTTCAGATATTCTTTCTGGATACTTATGATAAGGTGCAGCGGTACTTCACCAAAGAACAACTGGAAGGGAGCAACCGGAAAGGGCAATTATTCAAGAAGTTCATCCACCTGGTACATACTCACTGCACCAACCAGCGGGATGTGGCCTTCTATGCCGAACAACTCTGCATTTCCACGCGCTACCTCTCAGCCATCACCAGGGAAGCAGGCAATATTTCCGCCAAAGAAATCATTGATGAATTCCTGATGCTGGAAATTAAAGTGGCACTGCAATCCACCAACCTGTCGCTGAAAGAGATAGCCGACCGCTATAATTTCCCCGACCAGTCGTTCTTCGGACGGTATTTTAAAAAGCATACGGGGATGTCGCCTAAGGAGTATAGGATGACGAGAGGATAAGGGCACAGTAGGAAAGTGCCAATCTAAACTGATTCAGAAAGTTCGGAGGTTAATATTTTTTCGTTATATTTGCAAAGTACTTACTAATACTAATCAATTTTATGATGAAAAAACTTAACCACGCACTCCTCGCGGGTGCTCTTGCCTTGGTATGCGCTTCGTGCGGCACAGAGCAAGAAGCCAACTATCAAGTAATACCTCTCCCCCAGGAGGTAAGTCTGACACAAGGAAATCCGTTCAAACTAAACGGAAATGTTCTCATCGCCTATCCCGAAAACAATGCCTTGCTACAACGCAACGCAGAGTTCCTGTCGGAGTACATCCGGCAATCCACAGGTTATGCACCAAAAACAAAAGCTATCGCGGCAGGCGAGCAAGTGAAAAATGCAATTACACTGGGACTCGACCCGGACATTGCAAACAAAGAAGGCTATGTGCTGACTACCACCCCTGAAGGTATCAGCATCAACGGCCAGACTGAAAACGGAGTATTCTACGGTATTCAAACTTTGCGTAAATCCATCCCCGCCGAAGCCAAAGGAGCAACCATCCTGATACCGGCAGGAGAAATTAAGGACGAACCGCGATTCTCATACCGCGGTATGCACCTCGACGTAGGGCGTCACTTCTTCCCCATCGAATTCATCAAGAAGTATATAGATTTACTGGCACTGCACAATATGAATACTTTCCACTGGCATCTGACGGAAGACCAGGGCTGGCGTATTGAGATTAAGAAATATCCGAAACTAACGGAAATAGGCTCTCAACGCAGCCGCACGGTAATCGGAAGAAACACACAAGAGTATGACAATACGCCATACGGTGGTTTCTATACACAGGAAGAAGCTAAAGAAATTGTAAAGTATGCGCAGGAGCGCTACATCACAGTAATTCCGGAAGTGGATCTGCCGGGACACATGCTTGCCGCATTGGCTGCTTATCCAGAAATGGGATGTACAGGTGGACCATACGAAGTATGTCCTCGTTGGGGCGTATTTGAAGACGTGCTCTGCATCGGCAATGACAAAACCATGCAATTCCTGGAAGATGTAATGAGTGAAATCATCGAAATATTTCCATCGGAGTATGTACACATCGGTGGCGATGAAGCTCCACGTGACCGTTGGAAAGAATGTCCGAAATGTCAGGCGCGCATCAAAGCGGAAGGTCTGAAAGCGGATAAAAACCATACAGCAGAAGATCGCCTGCAAAGTTATTGCATGACACGTATCGAGAAGTTCCTGAACAGCAAGGGACGCCGGATTATCGGCTGGGACGAAATTTTGGAAGGCGATGTAGCACCCAATGCAACAGTGATGTCTTGGCGCGGAGCGTCCGGAGGCATAAAAGCCGCACAAATGGGACATGATGTAATTATGACGCCCAATACCTATTGCTATTTCGATTATTATCAAACGGCAGACACCAAGGATGAACCGCTGGGTATCGGTGGATATGTCCCCATAGAAAAGGTGTACAGCCTGGATCCTACTTTCGACCTGAATGAAGAACAGAAAAAACATATTATTGGTGCCCAAGCCAACTTATGGACAGAGTATATAGCCACCACCGAACACGTGGAATACATGGTATTGCCCCGTATGGCTGCCCTTGCCGAAGTACAATGGACACAGCCCGAAAAGAAAGATTTCAAAGATTTCACCACACGTCTGGCAAGCTTGATGAAGTTCTATCAAAGAGATGGCTTCAACTATGCCAAGCATGTATTCGACCTGAAGGCCGATTTCACACCGGATGTTGCCAAAAAAGCAGTAGTAGTTACATTGAGTACTATTGATGACGCTCCTATTTATTATACATTAGATGGGACCGAACCGACTACAGCTTCATTGAAATACATAGAGCCTGTTGTCATTACTGAAACAGCAGATTTCCAGGCAGTGGTTATCCGCCCGGAAGGAAAGAGCAAAGTGGTGAATAAAAAGATTTCTTTCAATAAGGCTACATATTGCCCTATTGAACTGACCTTCCAGCCTTCGGAAAAGTATAAATTCGGAGGTGCTATCACCTTAGTAGATGGTATGAAGGGAAATGATAGCTATGCCACCGGAGCCTGGTTAGGTTTTGTAGGTGGTGATGTGGAAGCCATCATCGACCTGGGACAGGAAACGGAAATCAAGCGGGTAGCTACGAATGCCATTGTTGATATGAGTGCCTGGATTATGGGAAGCACAGGGTTGGTAGTCTCTATATCTGACGATAACAAAGAGTTCCGCGAAGTAGCTGCTAAAGATATTCCGGCAGAAACAAACATTGATAAGAAGGGTGTGGAAAACTATGAGATAACTTTCGATCCGGTAAAAGCACGGTATGTGAAAGTTGTTATCAAGCGTAGCCCTGCCTTGCCGAAAGGACATGCAGGCGAAGGAAAAGCAGCTTATATGTTCATTGATGAAATAGAGGTGGACTGATAAAATACAGGAAGACCACTCAGTATCATTTCTCATAACGCTGATTGAGCGGATTATACGGATTCATTTAATTGCAAATCCGTATAATTCGCTCAATTCGTATCTGAATAATTATTCTCAAAGCTTGTAATCGAATACTCTGTCATGCGACTAATGAAGTAAAGAGTTAAATTATGGACACTAGAAAGTTGGAAAAGCAATTCGTTGACTTCGTGACAGAATATAAACAGATTATCTACAAGGTCTGCTATATCTATGCCACAGACAGTGACAGTCTCAATGATCTGTATCAAGAGACCGTGATAAACTTATGGAAATCTTTTCCTCGCTTCCGGGGCGAGTGCAAAGCATCTACCTGGGTTTATCGGATTGCGTTGAATACCTGTATATCTTTTTTCCGCAAATCCAATTCAAGACCGGTCGTGGTTCCCATCACTATTGATCTGGAATCAGCCTTTGCCGATGAAGAAGAAAAGACATCCCAACTCCGTGAACTTTATCGCATGATAAACATGCTGGGCAAACTGGAGCGCGCGCTGATTTTGCTTTGGCTTGAAGAACGGAGTCATCAGGAAATTGCTGATATATTGGGGATCTCCAAGAATTATGTGGCCGTAAAACTCTATCGCATCAAAGAGAATCTGAAAAACATGTCTAACTCTTAAAACTGAAAAATGATGAATTTAGATGAAATGAAAAATAGTTGGAATGTCCTGAACGAGCGTTTGGAACAGAATGAGATATTGAATAAGAGAATCATTGAAGAAATGGTTGCAAGTAAAACAAAATCGGCTTATGATAGTATTTATAATCAGGAATTACGAGGACTTTATATCCTCCTGCTCGTCGCCCTGATTGTACTGCCCGCAAACAGATTTCTGGGAATCAATATGAAACAGAGTTCATTCATACTTCTGGAAGCTGTAATGTTTTTGGCTTTGCTTTTTCAATCAGTAATCCTTTATAGTTTATCCAAGTTTAAGCTGAATTATATGAAAGTGAATGAGTTGACCCGTACAGTCCTGAAATATAGAAAATTCTATAGCTATAACAAGAAGTACGGTACCATTCTCGGCCTTGGCTCCGTAATAATCTTTATGATTTCAGAGAGTAAAATTACCAATCCCTACGCTTTCCTACCTGTATTGGCAGTAATGATTATAGGCTGCATCTACAGTTATACGAAACTGAAGCTGCACGAACAAAAAATCAAAGAAGTAGAGCAAGGACTGGCAGAACTGAAAGAGTTTGAGAGTGAGACTATCAGAACTGGAAGTAAATGAAAGGCTGAATCTCCGTACTCTTCATCTGGATTACCAAGTAAATTAAAGCAAGCATCAGAACCGCCTTTCCCATCAGGGGGAGGCGGATCACTGTTTTACAACAAGCATTCTCCCAACGGTCGGGGCAGAAATGCAGGCAGAACCCCAATGCCATCAGTGCAAACACTTCCCAATAGCCTGCAATCAATTGCGGAAAAAGTTGCGGGCGGAAAGTGGTACAGATCTGTTTGATCATATCCAATGAAGTGGAAAAGTCGGCATTGCGGAAGAATATCCAGCAGAAACAAACAAAATGGAACGTGATAAGTATGCCAAAGAAACGGCGGTG
>USSR01000402.1 GCA_900557355.1 uncultured Bacteroides sp. | reverse complement strand
TACTACGAGTAACATCCCGCCAGATCATAACAAGAAAGATAACGGACAACACAACAGCCCCCGCAGCAATACCAGAAATAATCGTAGCAGAACGATGACGCACTGCTTTCTGATACTCGGCCTCTTCACGGGCACGCAGCAGAGTTTCCTGTTCATATCCCTTCAAAAGACTATCAATACGGGCACTCAGCGCATGATCAAGGCGTTGCAGAGTTCGCTTACGGCGCTGTATCACACTATTAGTTGCTTTCTTTTGCTGGGCAACGGTACGCAATTTCGCGTGCAGTGAATCAACAGGATTATAAGCATCAAGCACAGTATCCGTAGCAACTTCAAGGGTAGTTTGTACCTGAATAGCAGAATCTTTGCGTGGTGGAACGAAAACTTCCCCCAGACGGCGGAAGAAACCCTTCTTCTTAGGTTGTGTCACAACGGTATCACGACGGGCAGTAACACGACGTTGCACACGCTGTTGGGTGATAATGGTATCCTGCTCAGCTATAATCTGCTCCACCTCCCGAGCGGAAATCATGCTGTCATTGGCTTCGCTCAGCGTACGCAGCAAGCGGACCGTATTAGCATCTTTTTCCCGCAAAAGCCCTATCAGACTATCCGTACGCAGGATATCGCTATTATCCGAGCTCATAAGGTTCTCCATTTCCCGGTGCACGAAGAACAGGGAATAAAGCAAGACTGCCAACAGAACCACATAACCGGCAGCTATCTTCTTCTTGGAGACATTATTCATAATTTATATTATAATAGTGATAGGGTGATAGTATCACTTTCCTTCATCTTGCTTTATAACGGAAACGCAGCCAAAGCATAATACCTGCGCTCGTCAGTCCGAATGGGAAAGCCATCCATACGCCGACCGTACCCCAACCCAGCACGAAACCACATAAGTATCCTACAGGCAAAGATATAACAAAATAGGAAATAAATGCAATGAACATCATCGGTTTTACGTCTGCGATACCACGCAGGGCATTGGCAAAACTGATTTGCAATCCGTCACCAAACTGGTAAACCAGGAATGGAAAGAACAAAGAAGATACCATGGCAGAAACCTCCACGCTATCCGTAAACCAGCCCCCGACCTGATTGCGCAACAGAAACACAATACTCAGAAGCACCACTGCCATTGCCATAATCAGGTGAAAGCCGGCATATGCCGAACGGCGGACATTCACCATATCACTCTGCCCCTTGAAGTTACTGACGCGAACGGCAATCGCCGCCCCCATCCCATAAAACATCATAAAGGTGAACTGAGAAATAGTAAGCATAATCTGATGCGACGCCAAAGCAATAGTTCCCAGCCAACCGACCATAATCGTGCTGAGGCTGAATGACGCCGTCTCCATGCCCATCTGCAAACCGACAGGCCACCCAAGTCCATTCAATTTCCTGAACATTTGTTTTGACCATCCCAGGCGGAAGAACCCCGCCCTATATCTTAAGAATCTGCGACTACGGAAAATAACCAGTGCAAAAACAATGACCATAACAATACGCGAGAACAGGGTACTGATACCCGCACCCAACAACCCCAATTCCGGAAAACCAAACTTTCCGTAAATCAGTATATAGTTACCAATGATATTCAATGTATTTCCACCAAGAAGCACCCACATGGCAGTCTGTGTTTGAGTAATGCCATCTGTAAACTGCTTAAAGCCATTGAACAGCATGACGAACACCAAGGATGCAAGTAGAACCAGAAAATAAGGCTTTATCAGCGGAATCAGTTCCTCGGGTTGCCCCATATATTCCACACAGAAATAGACGACAGTCATAATAAGTGTCAGCAACAGCGCTACCAACACATTGGCAAGCAGACTTGAGCGCAAAGCTTGTCCGGCCTCCATGAAACGACGGTTACCGTAGAACTCACCCACTACAGGCGTCAGTCCATAAGAGAAACCGGTACTGAAAATAATGCAAAGTGTGAAAAGATTGTTGGTGAAAGAAGCAGCAGCCAACTCGGCCGTACTGTGGTGTCCCACCATCAGAGTATCGGCAAATCCGAGAACAATGACACCCATCTGGCCGATAACGATGGGAAGTCCTAAGTAAAAGAGGGCTTTATAATGCCCCTTGTATGTAGCAATTAATCTATTCATTTATCTTTCTCATAATATAATACCACCGAGTTTTCCTCACGGAAAGTCTCTTGGGCAACTGCCTTCAGCTGCTCTGCCGTCACTGCGCGATACCGTTCTACCTCACGGTCTATATCCTCTGCCTGTCCGGTCAATTCGAACCATGCCAGATTTGTGGCTACATTCAGGTAATTGATATTCCCGAATATCTGGGTAGATTCAAACTTATTCTTTACTTTCTCCAGTTCCTCTCCTTCTATCGTCACTTGCTGTAACTCCTGCAACTCTTTGCGTACAGAGGCCTCAGCCCGTTCCAGTGATACTCCGGCTGATGGCTTCCCACTGATATGCAGCAATCCCGCATCACGTGTACCCGAAATATAAGCGTCTATGCCGGAGAACAATTTCTGTTCCTGCACCAACCGACGATTCAAGCGACTGGAACGTCCGTTACTAAGGATATCTGAAAGAATATCAAAAGCATAGTAATCAGGATGCTCTCGACTACACATATGATAAGCCATGAACAGTGCATCCAGGGGGACAGGCCGTTTCACCACCTGTCTACGTTCCGTTGTCTGTACGGGTTCCTGCGGCAATTGTCGCACAGGCACATCCCTGCGGGGAATCGGGCCAAACCACTTTTCTGTCAATCGGACAGTTTCTTCCCACGATATATTTCCGGTAACGGCAAGTACAGCATTATTAGGTGCATAAAAGCGGTAAAAGAATGACTTCACTTCCTCCAGTGTAGCTTGTTCGATATGCGATAAATCCTTTCCGATGGTAGGCCAGCGGTACGGATGCACCTCATAAGCCAACGGACGGATAAGATGTCCCACATCTCCGTAAGGCTGGTTCAGACAACGCTGTTTGAACTCCTCCATGACCACACCGCGCTGCACTTCAAGGCTTTGTTCACTGAATGCCAGTTCCATCATACGGTCGGACTCCAGCCAGAAGCCAATCTCTACATTCGATTTGGGAACAGTGAGGTAATAGTTTGTAATGTCATTGTTCGTCCAGGCATTGTTTTCGCCACCTGCCGACTGCAAAGGAGCATCATAGTCGGGTATATTCACAGAACCGCCAAACATCAGATGTTCGAACAAATGGGCAAAGCCGGTATGTTCAGGATGTTCGTCCCGGGCACCTACATCATAAACGATGTTCAGTGCTACCATCTGAGTACTGAGATCCTGGTAATGCACCAGTCGCAGACCGTTATTAAGACTATATTTATTTATCTTCATATTATTTTGAATGATAGGATGATAAGATGGTAAGATGATAGGATTATTAGCTAGGTATATGACTTTTCGCAGTTTTAATACTACGGGGAATTAAGCCCATTAACAATTTGGCATCTGCAATTATACTGAAATATTCGTCCGAAGTAAGATAATCAGTTTTATACAGAAGTTCTAACCAAAACAAGGTTTCATTACATTCTTTTTGCGCAATAGCAAACTTATGAATAAAATCCGCCTGACTTTCAGCATGCATAGCTTCGCGTTGTAAAGCACCTATTGCTGTACCTGAACGAACTAATTGTTTGGATATCTCATATTCCTGCTTTTCCTTTTTAAGATATTTACATAAATTCACGACACGTATAGCAAAATCCATACTCTTATCTTTTATAATATCCTCTTTCTCCATCCTCCTATCATCTTACCATCTTACCATTTTATCATCCTATCATCCTATCACCTTGACCTTAACAATTTTCACATCCTCTTCCGGGCGGTCGCTACGGTCCGTTTTTACCTGCTGTATCTTATCTACTATATCCATGCCTTCGATCACTTCGCCGAATACAGTATATTCCCCATCCAAGTGTGGGGTACCACCTACCGTAGTGTAAGCCTTCACCTGCTCCGGTGTAAAGTGGAACTCCGGTTGCTTGGCAACGGCCGCCTCAGCCTGTGCAAACAGTGTATCCTGCAAGTTCATCAGACCATCCTGGTCATTTTCCTTACGCATCTTATAGATTTCCTTCATGTGTTTCTGTGCCAAAGCATTGAACACTGTTGTCAGACGGTTCTGGTTCATCTGGTTCTCCATACCCAGCAACGTAGTGTCATTATACACTTTACCCGTCACAATGTAGAACTGGCAACCCGACGATTCCTTCTTAGGATTCACATTGTCACCCTGACGCGCAGCCGACAATGCACCTTTCTTATGAAAATACTTCGGATAAACGAACTCAGCCGGAATCGTATAACCTACATCACCTGCACCCAGCATCTTTCCTTTCGGAGCATTCTTTGACTCAGGGTCGCCTGCCTGTATCATAAAATCCTTGATGACACGGTGGAACAATGTACCTTCGTATGTACCCTCTTCCGCCAGTTTGATGAAGTTATCACGATGTTGCGGCGTCTCATTATACAGTTTCACGATAATGTCACCCGCAGTTGTCTCGATCTTCAATTTAGTTTCCTGATCCATGTTTCTATCTTTCTTTTGTCCCGATTGGCAGGCTGTAACGCTGCAAATCAGTATGGTTAATAATACGATGAAATTCCTCTTCATAACGCTTTTTATTTAAATTAAGTTTGCAAATATACGATTTTCAGACAAATCGGTTTACCTTTGTGTCTTAAAAGAGACAAAAGATAAGGCAATGAAATCTATACTCATCGTTGAAGACGACATTACTTACGGTATGATGCTGAAGACCTGGTTAGGCAAAAAAGGCTTTCAGGTAGCTTCCGTCAGCAGTATCGCCCGCGCCCAGAAACATTTGGAGACAGAGGGTGCCGACTTGATTTTGTCCGACCTGCGTCTGCCCGACAAGGACGGCATCGACCTGTTGAAGTGGTTGGGAGAGCAAGGTCTGTCCATTCCGCTCATCATGATGACGAGCTATGCCGATATACAATCGGCGGTGCAAGCTATGAAATTAGGTGCCAGCGACTACGTTGCCAAGCCCGTAAATCCAGACGAACTTCTAAAGAAAATCAGTGAGGCTGTGAAACAACCCGCTGCTTCTCCCAGACAAGCCATCAGTTCCGGAAAAGGAGAAAGTACCCATCAAAAAGATGCAGGCGGCACCCCGTCTTCTGACTACCTGGAAGGAGAGAGTGATGCGGCCAAGCAACTTTATAATTATGTAAGACTGGTTGCCCCCACCACTATGTCGGTACTGATCAATGGTGCCAGTGGAACGGGTAAGGAATATGTAGCCCACCGTATCCATCAACTCAGCAAGCGTACCGGTCAGCCTTTCGTTGCCATCGACTGTGGCTCCATCCCGAAAGAACTTGCCGCATCTGAGTTCTTCGGACACGTAAAAGGTTCATTCACCGGAGCATTGACAGACAAAACTGGAGCCTTTGTTGCAGCCAACGGAGGAACCATCTTCCTCGATGAAATAGGCAATCTCAGTTACGAAGTCCAGATACAACTGTTACGTGCCTTACAGGAACGGAAAATACGTCCGGTAGGTTCCAATAAAGAAATCACTGTAGATGTACGCCTGGTTTCTGCTACGAATGAAGATTTGGAACAGGCCATCGAGAAAGGGACTTTCCGCCAAGACCTGTTCCACCGAATCAATGAGTTCACTCTACGCATGCCCGAACTCAAGGACCGGAGAGAAGATATCCTTCTCTTTGCCAACTTCTTCCTTGATCAAGCCAATCGGGAATTGGACAAACAGTTGATCGGGTTTGATGATGCAGCATCCCAGGCATTGCTGGAATACCACTGGCCGGGAAATCTGCGACAGATGAAGAATGTGGTACGCCGTGCCACCCTATTAGCGCAGGACCAACTTATTACGTTGAAAGAATTGACCGAATTGCAGCAAATCACTCATCCCCACGTAGGTCTGCCATTACGTAATGAAGAAGCAGAAAAGCATCAGATAATCGAAGCATTGCGGCAAACGGGAAATAACAAGAGCCGGGCAGCTCAACTGTTGGGCATAGACCGCAAAACCCTGTATAATAAACTAAAACTTTACGAAATAGAGAGCTAAAAAGGTTCTTTGCACCGTATCCCAACCGCATCAAGTCCGTACCTACTCCGTATCCATACAGTTAGAATAGGTACGGACTTGACACGGACTTGGTACGGGCTTGACACGGACTTGGTATGGAACAGAGTACCTTAGTGTGGAATTTCTCCACACCTGATTCCACACTTTCCACACAATTCCACACTGTACCACATATTCCAAAGCCACAAACAACACTAGTAATCAATAACTTGTCTAATTAGCATTCTCACTGGCACGGGCTTTGCGAGTATATTTTATGTAAGCGTCAAGCTTCCTAAATCAAAAAAAGGAAACCTAAACTCTTAACTATAAAATATATATTTAATATCATTGCTGTCCCATTAAAATCTAAAATAGCTCTT
>USSR01000401.1 GCA_900557355.1 uncultured Bacteroides sp. | reverse complement strand
GGCCCCCCCCCAGCCAATACCGCTTAAATGCGTAAAGCTGAATCCTTCGATAGTAGAATGATGCCACGAATATCCGGGGCCGTTATCACCACCTGTTTTAGTATCCGGACTCAACTGTACAAGTCCGAAAGGAGTACAACTTCCCGGAAAGGTTTTTCCCAACCCATGCCCCGACTTTCCGGCCTCTGCCGAAGTTGAAGCACCAATAATCGTATTGACATAATCCACCGGCTCTTTTTGAGCAAATGACAAAATAGAAAAAGAAATCAAAAAAGCCGATAGCCAAGACCTGCCATGTTTCATAGAATAATAAAATAGAAAAAGTTACCGAATATGTTTTTTAATTAACGGATATAATACTTCCGCATAGCGCATAAAGCCCAGATCTGTAAAATGAATACCATCAACAGTAGCCTCACCATCGTGCCCGATGATATCCTTTGAAGAAAGAAGATAGATGTTCTTTTCACCCTTTTTCTTCATTGACTGGAAAATAGCCGCAATCGTTTCATTTTTAGCTTTCACTTCTCTTGCAACCCTTTTATCAAAACGGGAATGAGTGAAAATAGGATCTTCTACAAAAAGGATGGGAGTCTCGGGATGTTTGCTACGGACGATAGAGTAAAATTTCTCCGCCCGTTCTTTCATCTGTTCCACTGTGGCATTGGGAAGGAAATCAAGCACAAACATGGAAGCATCGACCGTAGCTATAAGTTCCGCAATCTCCAGATCGAGCAAAGCATTACCGCTAAAACCTAAATTGATACATTCACGATTGAGCCAACGTTCCAGAATATTCGTATGGGCCATTCCGGGACGAGAAGCACAACCACCCTGCAAAATACTGGTTCCATAAAAAACAACGGGCTTCTCACGTACCGGCAAATCAACAGTAGGCTGGTCAAGCGTCGAAAGGCTATCCACACCGATTGCCAATGAGGTGACTCCGTCATACAAAGAAAGATATAAAAGATATTCCCGTTCTTC
The DNA here is from genome assembly GCA_900557355.1 of uncultured Bacteroides sp. Classification (GTDB taxonomy): domain Bacteria; phylum Bacteroidota; class Bacteroidia; order Bacteroidales; family Bacteroidaceae; genus Bacteroides. Next base: position 5,505 of record USSR01000401.1, on the reverse strand, counting down.
AGGATCCATATTCTTCACGATAGTAGCCTCATTTACCTTTCCTTGAGGCCGCCCGCTACCGGCAAAGACCCACTTACCATCTTGCAGGCAATACAGATCCAGTCCTTTGATTCCGGTAGGGGTCATGTGGTTCATACTTCTGTTATCCCTCACTTCCCACTTTGCCCCAATGCATGTAGAGTTGGAACGGAAGCGCAAAGCAAGTCCGGCACTATTGCGTCCTAAATCCCAGAGCGGTTTGCGGGAAACAGATTTCAAAGAAGCCGGAAGGCGTTCGTAACGGGTAAGAGTAGCATCCGTAGCTTTGCCTAACAGGGGGAAAGCGGAAGCATCGTGATAAAGAAGCTGGGCATGAGTAGAAGCAGCCAGCAGCAATCCGAAAATTAAAGCTTTGGTTCTCATGATTTAATAGATATTAAGATGACCCAAAGTTACACTGAAAAACTACATTTTTCATTCGTTTTACATCAATTAACAAGCAAGATGTTCTGTAATTACGAAAGATTCGTAACTTTGATAAAAACTATATAGTATGAAAAAGCTCAATTTTCTCCTCAGCAGTCTGCTACTATGCATGTGCTGCACCATTCAAGCTAAAAACAAAGTGATTGAACAACCTCCGTTCGTCGTAAGTAACACCACCTCTATTGAAGTCAACCAGGTCGAAATCAGTGACACGGCTACAGTCCTGCACATTTTTGCCAAATACCGGCCTAAAAACTGGATAAAAATTGCTTCAGGAAGTTACTTGCAAGATAATAACGGAAAGACTTACCAACTACGTTCGGGCATAGGCATCACACCGGATGCAGAGTTTTGGATGCCGGAATCCGGTGAAGCCGAGTTTCAGTTAGTGTTTCCTCCCCTTCCCGCATCCGTTACATCCATTGACTTCACAGAAGGTGCCGACGTTGAAAATGGATTCAGTATTTGGGGAATCCAGTTAAAAGGCAATAATCTGCCAAAGTTGGTACTGCCGAAAGAGGCTGTTATCCATAAAGCAGACAAAGAAACTGCCCTGCCAAACCCTGTCATCGAATATGGTAAAGCTACCTTGAAAGGTAAGTTACTGGATTTCCGTCCCGGCATGTCCAAGACCATGACTCTGGTATCATGGGAAAGTGCCAAAGGCGATATATCGGAAGCGCTGGTAGATATCCAGCCGGATGGTAGTTTCAGCAAAGAAATATCCTTGGCAAGTACTACACCCGTTTCTATATATATGTCCGGCAGTTCCCCCCTCCAACTATTTATGGAACCGGGAAAAACGACTGAAGCATATATCAATTTGCGTGAGATCTCCCGCCGCCGGTCTAAATTCCATAGCGAGGAGAAGCCTTACGGAGAGATTCTATACATTAACGGCCCCTTAGCAACTGTTGCACAAGAATTGAACCAGGATATGCCCGACACCAATGTACAAGATAAGGTATATAAGGACATGAAGGCATTTGCCGGTATGGATATAGACACTTACAAATCAAAAGTACTGGAATTGTCTGCTGAAGTGCAAACGGAAATAGACAAACTCCCATGCAGTCTGGCAACACGTCAAGTACTCACCATCAACAATAAGTTGTCCACAATTGGGTTATTGCGTTTAGCTGCAAATACACTGACATCAGCTGCCATACAGGCCAATCAGATAACACGCGAAGAAGCTCAAAAATACTATATGGAACGGGCACAGAAAATACCGGCTGACTATATTCCAAATGCTAACTTTGCAATACTAAACGATCTGCAAGCCACCCTGTCCAGCAATTACTCAAACATCGTAATCGGTTGTTATCAGAAAAGTGATGACCTTGCCAAAACTTGGGGAACAGACAACGGTATCTTCTTTGACATCGTCCGGGTTATTCCTCTTTATCAAAGCATCAAGAATTTCACTCCGCTAACTGAAGAGCAAATTAACACAATCAACACTTTCCCTTCCGCTTATCGTGAAATGCTGACTGTAGCCAACGATGAACTCCTGGCAAAGATTGAAGCCAATAAGAAAAAGACGGGATTCACAGTAAATGAAGCCGGTGAAGTCAGCGATGAAGACCTCTTTGCTTCCATTATCAGTAAGTTCAGTGGAAAAGTATTGCTGGTTGATTTCTGGGCTACCTGGTGCGGTCCATGCCGCATGGCTAACAAAGAAATGATTCCAATGAAGGAAGAATTAAAAGATAAGGATATTGTGTATTTGTATATCACCGGTGAGACATCTCCATTGAAGACATGGGAAAATATGATTCCTGATATTCATGGTGAACATTACCGTGTGACAGCTGCCCAATGGAATTTCTTAGGCAAGAGTTTCAATGTTTCAGGTGTTCCTACCTACCTCATTATTGACCGCGAAGGAAATATAAAATACAGACAAGTAGGTTTCCCCGGTGTTAAAACAATGAAAGAAGAGCTCCTGAAAGTAGCTGATCAATAAAAAAGAAGTACCGGACGGTACGAAGCCTGTTAAAAAAAAATGGCACTGCCCATCATTTACATTCAATGATGAACAGTGCCATTCGTTTTATTTCTCACCCGATTCCTGCTTCCAGTCTTCGGCTCCTTTTTCTTTCAATTTGCTTGTAAAGGCTTTAGCTTTATCCATAGTCTCTTTTTCTTCTTCAAGACTTGCATAAGCAAACTTATAGCCTTTTATAACATTCCATTCGCCGCGGGTAAAATCAGGAAATTCCACAGCAGCACAATTGTTATCCATAGAAAGCTCACCCAGTTCTGCCAGACAGCACCATTCTGCTAAGTCGTATACATCCAGATCCAAAGGTAAACCGTTCTGCAAGCAATATACCAAACGGCTATCCATAATGAAATCCATGCCTCCATGGCCTCCTACTTCCTTAGCCATTTCACCATACTTCTTTAATATTGGATGCTGGAACTTTTCTACAAGCGCCTCCATTTCCTCTTTAGGCAAAAAGCTATGGGTATTCAGATTGTCAACTTGCGGTTCTACTCCCGAAGCGCTCAACTGCTTAGCATCAAGAGCATACCCCTGAATCGGATACTTATTGGCAAAGCCCTTGGTTCCGGTAAGCTGATACAAACGGTTATAAGGTTGCGGTGTCATCACATTATGTTGAATCTCGATAACTTTTCCGTTTGCCGTACGAATCAGTGTAGTTGTATGGTCACCGTTACGGAAATCATCACATTCCTCTCCGGTTCTTTTTTCTACCAGATCCTTACCAACAACCGACTTGGTATCCATAGCTACCAACGTCACCATACGGTCGCCACGATGAATATCAAATGCTTGCGCCACAGGACCAAGACCGTGAGTAGCATACACATCACCACGATGTTTCTTGTTGTAATCCAAACGCCATCCCAGTTTATCATTCTCACCGTTCTTCCAATAATGATCCCAGAACGGGCTCAATTCATGGATGTAAGCACCTTGTCCGCGAATCACTTCACCAAATACTCCCTGCTGTGCCATGTTCAGCGTATTCATTTCAAACCAGTCATAACAACAGTTTTCCAGTATCATACAATGTTTGCGAGTCTTTTCACTCATGTTGATCAAGTCCCAACACTCCTGAAGATTCATAGCCGAAGGAACTTCTATAGCTACATGTTTGCCGTTCTCCATAGCGCACATTGCTACAGGGAAGTGATGCAACCAATCGGTAGCAATATAAACCAGGTCTATGTCATCGCGTTTACAAAGTTCTTCGTATCCTTTCTCTCCGGAATAAACAGCTGCCTTAGGCAAAGATGCTTTCTGCAAATACTTCTGGCAGCCCTCAGCACGTGATTGTTCATAATCACAAAGAGCCACGATCTGCGTACCGGGAATATGGGTAAAACGCTCTACAGCACCGGGGCCACGCATACCCAGTCCTACGAATCCTACTCTAACGACTTCCATCTTCGGGGCAGTCAGCCCAATCACACTCTGCTGCCCAGCCGGACGCTCGGGAGTTTTCACAATAATAGTTCCATTCTTCCATTCCCACTGAGTGCCCTTGTCATTGGTTTGCACAGTAGAAGTTTGAGATGTGCATGCACATAATGCGACACACATACCCAACAACAATGATTTCAAAATCTTCATGTTCTATTTAATTTAAAGTGAATCAATCTGTACGATACTACAGTCTATTTCAAATCCAAATTTGTTTGATGCTCAAAGATAACCAATCTCTTCAAAGTAAATGCAAATATTCTCCTCTTTTTCCATACAAAAGCCATAAAAACATATCACAGCAAAGAAATACCCACAATATACTTTAGCTCCAACTGCCCAATAATACAATCCACATGATTCAAAAAGCAGTATTTAGAATAATTAACTCACTGTTCATTGCTTTATTACGAAACTTTCGTAGCTTTGTATTGAATTCATTCAAAAACTTTTATTCCATGGAAAAATTAACAATACAAGAAGAAGAAGCAATGATCTACATCTGGGAACTGGGCAGTTGCTTCGTAAAAGACATTGTTGCCAAATATTCCCAACCGGCACCTCCCTACACTACGGTAGCTTCCATCGTCAAGAACCTGGAACGCAAGCAGTATGTTACAGCCGCACGCGTAGGAAATACGTACCAATATACACCCGCTATCCGTGAAAGCGAATACAAACGTACGTTCATGAGTGGCTTTGTACGTAATTACTTTGAAAACTCGTATAAGGAAATGGTTTCTTTCTTTGCCAAAGAGCAAAAGATTTCGACCAATGACCTGAAAGATATCATCAATATGATTGAGAGAGGAAAAGAGTGAAGATTTATGATTCTTGATTTATGATATATAACATCCGGAATAAGGGAAATATTTCATGATTCAAGAAACACATAAATCATAAACTATAAATCATACTTCAAAAGATGTTGGCCTATTTTCTAAAAATCAACGTAGCCATTGCGCTATTTTATGCGTTTTACCGGCTATTCTTCTATAAAGACACGTTCTTCACGTGGCGCAGGGTTGCTTTGCTCTGTTTCTTTGCCGTATCTGCCGTCTATCCATTACTAAATATACAAACTTGGATTACGGCACAGGAACCTATGGTTGCCATGGCAGATTTATACGCTGACATCGTTTTGCCGGAGTTTACCCTGACGCCGGAAAAGACAACCTTCGACTGGAAAGCAATCCTGCTCCAAACGGCTGGTTTTGTTTATTGGGGAGGAGTAGCCCTACTAGCTGCCCGTTTTCTTATACAACTGGCAGGCATTATTCGGCTAGCTTTCCGTAGCCGGAAAACGAAGATTGGAAATACCAACGTACACTTGCTTAAGCAAGCAAGCGGACCTTTTTCCTTCTTTCACTGGATTTTTATTCATCCGACTTCACATACAGAAGATGAACTAAGCGAAATATTAACCCACGAACAGACTCATGCCAACCAATGGCATTCCATTGACGTACTTGTCAGTGAGATTGTATGTACATTTTGCTGGTTCAATCCTTTTGCCTGGCTCATGAAACGGGAAATCCGCACCAATCTGGAATATCTGGCGGACAACCGTGTACTGGAAACCG
>USSR01000400.1 GCA_900557355.1 uncultured Bacteroides sp. | reverse complement strand
TCCGTTAGGTAAATTCTATATTATTTCTCGGGCTACCACTTCAATACTTGTTTGCTAAAGTATCATTTGCTTCAAAACCATACCGAAATGAATTAGTTCAAAACCGTGCAGTAAGGAACAAAATAGGTGGATACCGCTGCATCCACCTATAAAAAACGACCAATTATGTTTCAATAAATCTGTTTCATACGTCCAACGTTGGACATAGACAAAGATACTTTTTAAAAGCTAATCTTATGTCAAACAAATAAAAAAAGGCGGGCAACTCAATACCCGCCTCTAAAATCCGCTAATTTGGTAAATTTTGTAATAAGTGACAGTCTCATTTACAAAAATACAGAAAATATCGAAAAAAACAAGTTGGTTCTTTCTCTTTCGTATCAGGACGAAAGAAAAAGAATATCCCCCAACTTGGAAAAAACAAATAAACTCCCTATCTTTGTCCCGCATTGGTTTGCGACTCCCTTACGGGGGAAGCAATTAAAAGGGAATCAGGTGTAAATCCTGAACAGTCCCGCTGCTGTAAGTTCCATGCATGTTACAAGCAATTCACTCATTGCCACTGGAGAATAATCTGGGAAGGCGTTTGTAACAGGAATAAGTCAGAAGACCTACCATGCAATTATGTTTCACTGCTTTCGAGGAAAAAGCGTTGAGTCTAATGAACCGGACAAGTCGTCTATCATTTCATTCATCACTCTGATTCAGAGAAAGTGTGTTAAAACGGATAAACTCTGCCAAGTTTATTTATGCGTGTCCGGTCGAAGGGATTTCGCCCGGACACTTTTAAATAGCAACAGACTGAAATAAGGAATAAATGAAAGAGAGAACATTTAAGAAAATGATCTTTGCAGTATTCTGCTGCCAATTCTTATCCATACCACTTTTTGCACAACAGCAAAAGGTAGATACGACACATACATATTCTATTCCTGAAATAACAGTATCAGATATCTATCAGACTCGCGAAGTACGTTCTACCGCTCCCCTGCAAGTATTCTCCAAAGACGCCCTGAAAAACCTGCACGCCCTGCAAGTATCCGACGCAGTGAAACACTTTGCCGGAGTGACCGTAAAAGACTACGGAGGTATTGGCGGACTAAAAACAGTATCCATACGAAGCCTGGGAGCACAACATACCGCTGTTGGCTATGACGGGATCACCCTAACCGATTGCCAAACGGGACAAATCGACATCGGGCGTTTCTCGCTTGATAATGTTGACCAACTCTCTTTAAGCAATGGTCAAAGCGACAACATTTTCCAGCCCGCCCGCTTCTTTGCAGCAGCAGGTATCTTGAATATCCAGACACTCACTCCCCGCTTTGAGAAAGAAAAAACAACCAATATAAGTGCATCTTTCAAAACCGGTTCATGGGGGCTGGTCAATCCCTCCATACTATTAGAACAACAATTAAACTCCAAATGGACGGTATCAGCCAATGGTGAATGGATGTCTTCCGATGGACATTATCCATATACTCTACACTATGGAGATGCAAAAGAAGATCTGACCTCTCGTGAAAAGCGAAAGAATACAGACGTGCAGACTTTTCGTGCTGAAGCGGGACTTTATGGCATTTTTTCTGATAAAGAACAGTACCGACTTAAAGCATATTATTTTCAGTCTTCCAGAGGACTACCCAAAGCCACCACTCTTTACAATGACCATTCTCTACAACAATTGTGGGATAAAAATACATTTGTACAAAGCCAATACAAAAAAGAATTCAGCCGCCAATGGGTATTTCAATCTTCTGCCAAATGGAACTGGAGTTATCAGCGTTATCTGGACCCAGACACTCCAAATTCTAAAGGTAAGACAGAAAACAGTTATTATCAACAAGAGTATTACCTCTCTGCTTCTGTCCTCTACCGGATGTTGGACAATCTTTCATTCTCTCTTTCTACAGATGGAAGCATCAATACAATGAATGCTAATCTTAATGAGTTTGCACAACCTACACGTTATTCATGGTTGACAGCTTTTGCGGGGAAGTACATGAATGATTGGCTAACAATCTCTGCATCAGCTTTAGCAACAATTATCAACGAGGATGTAAAAGAAGGGGGTAGTGCCGGCAACCATCGTAAATTAACACCGTATATAAGTGCTTCATTCAAACCATTTTATCACGAAGAATTCCGTATTCGCTTCTTTTATAAAGACATTTTCCGTTTACCTAGTTTCAATGATTTATATTATCAGGAAGTGGGAAACACTAAATTAAGACCGGAAAACGCACGACAATACAACGTAGGTCTGACATATAGCAAAAACGTATGTCCGTTCTTACCTTATTTATCTGCCACAATCGATGCATATTACAACAAGGTGACAGATAAAATCATCGCCTACCCAACTAAGAATCTTGCCGTATGGAGTATGAGAAATTTGGGTGAGGTTGAAATCAAAGGAATTGACGCCACGGGTAGTTTATCTCTTCAGCCCTGGGAAAGAATCCGTATTAATCTCTCCGGTAATTATACCTACCAACAAGCTTTGGATATAACTAATTCTGACCCCACTACCGAAGCAGGGAGGACTTACAAACATCAGATAGCTTATACTCCTCGTGTATCCGGTTCGGGACAAGCCGGCATCGAAACACCGTGGATCAACTTTTCGTATTCATTCCTCTTCTCTGGGAAACGGTATGTGCAGAATGAAAATATAGCCGAGAATAGTATGGAGGGTTATAGCGATCATAGTATTTCAATAAGTCGCAGTTTTCACATTCTAAAAACTCATACTTCAGTCAGTGTAGAAGTACTAAACATAGCCAACAAAAACTATGAGATTGTGAAAAACTTCCCCATGCCAGGGCGCTTCGTCAGAGCAACTTTAAATATAAGATATTAAGAATAAAAGCAGGTAAATTATGAATATAAGAACAAAAATATTATATATATATCAGACACTATTTTGCGCATTCCTGTCACTCTTCGTAGCTTGCGATGACTTAGAAGACAAGTCGACTTCAACAACCATAGATGGTAATATTACAGAAACCGGAACAGCCGAAATATACATATTAAGTGAGGGTTTGTTCAACTTGAACAATAGTTCATTAGCTAAATATTCATTCAAAAGCAACAAACTAGTCAAAAACTATTTTAAAGACTTGAATAAGCGTGGGCTAGGTGATACAGCCAACGACATTGTACTCTACGGAAGTAAACTGTATATTGTAGTGAATGTATCAAGTACCATTGAAGTGATTGACTTCCAAACAGGTATATCGATCAAACAAATCCCCATGTTTACGGATAATGGAAGTTCCAGACAACCACGCCATATCGCTTTCTATGAAAACAAAGCATATGTATGTTCGTTTGATGGAACAGTAGCACGTATTGATACGACTTCGCTGCAAATAGAAAGTTTCACAAAAGCCGGAAGAAATCCGGAAAACATTTGTGTTAAGAATAAGAAATTGTATGTCTCCAACTCTGGAGGATTAGACTATTCGGAAGGATTAGGGGTAGATAATACTGTCTCCGTTATCGACATCGAATCTTTCACCGAAATAAAAAAGATAGAAGTTGGTCCTAACCCCGGCTGTATTTCACCAGGACCGGACGAAGCGGTCTATGTGGCAACTTATGGAAGCAATATTGCAGACGGAGATTTTAACTTTGTGAAGATTAATAGCCAAACGGACGAAGTAGAACGCATTTATAACGAAAAAGTGATGAACTTTGCCATCGATAATAACAACATAGCCTATCTATATAATTATAATTACAATACCGAAGCATCGTCTATCAAAGTACTAAACTTAAGAACCGGAGAGACGATACGGGAGAATTTCATCACAGATGGAACTAAGATTAGTACTCCATATAGCATTAATGTCAACCCTTATAGTGGTAATGTGTATATCACAGAAGCATATAGCTATACGATAACCGGAGATGTATTATGTTTCAATACAAACGGTCAATTATTATTCAGATTAAACCGTATCGGTCTCAATCCCAACAGTGTCATATTTAGCCAAAAAGCATCGACTGGGGATAGTGACGGAGAAGAATCCGACCCGAATGCCCCCTCTGCTTTTGCCAATAAAGTATTAGACTACAATCCGGCTCCCAGTCAATATATGAATACTGTTACCACTGCTTATAAAGAGAATTATACCGCTGAAGAGGTTAGAAAATATGCAGAAGAACAATTGAAAGATACCGACCTATGCTTGATTAGTCTTGGAGCATATGGTGGTTATATCACAGTAGGATTCGATCATACCGTTCCTAATGTCCCGGGTGAATACGATCTTAAGATATATGGTAACGCATACTATGATATGTTCGGAACATTGACCGGTGCTCTCGGGGGAAGCGCTGAACCTGGTATTGTATTAGTGTCCAAAGACACTAATGGAAATGGATTAGCAGATGATGAATGGTATGAACTGGCAGGAAGTGAATATAACTCTCCTGCTACGACCAAAAATTATACAATCACATATTATCGCCCATCCTCTCCGAAAGAAGATGTTAAGTGGACTGACAATAAAGGTAATGAAGGATATGTATATCGGAATGATTACCATACAACAAATTCTTATTACCCAGCATGGATAAAGGAAGATCAAATCACATTCCACGGAAGTCGTCTGAAAGATAATACAGTGAATGAACCGCATGAAAATATGCCCGAACATTGGGTGGGTTATTGTTATGCCTGGGGATATGCCGATAATCATCCGAATGGAGAAGAACAATGTAAATTCAAAATAGACTGGGCAGTAGATAAGAACGGAAATCCTGTCGTATTAGATGGAATCGATTTTGTAAGAATCTATACGGCAGTCAACCAAAATAGTGGATGGATGGGAGAAATCTCCACAGAGCTACAGGCCGTTGAAGATTTACACTTCAAGAAATAGAAAGACAATAAACTATATATAATTTATTAATTCAAGAAAAATGAAGAAAATGAAATTCTTAATCAGCCAACTTTATCTGTTGGCATTATTCGCACTGCCATTTGTTTCAACATCATGTAGTGATGACGATGACAATAGCACAAAAGTAGAAATTTCCAGTTTAGGTGTAGAAGATGGAACTACTATAGTAACAGGACAAATTATTCAACTTGAAGCTCAATTAAGCAACCCACAAGGAGAAGTTCATTACTCATGGTCAACAGCTGGAAAGGAAGTCTCTACCCAAAGCACTTATACTTTTCAAAGTGATGTCACAGGAACTCACACGATAACGCTAACTGTAACAGCCAACAATGAAGCGCAGGAAAAAAGTATTAATATAATAGTCGTTAAACCACCATTCTATGTTATTAATGAAGGTCAAGGCAAAGGTTCTGTTAATAGATACAAACAGGAACAATGGCAATATAATATAGTAGAAGGACTAGGAGTAACTTCAACTGTAGGTATTATCAATAACGGTTATATGTATATCGTTAGTAAACAAAGTCCTTTCCTTGTTAAAATGAATTTGGAAAATAACCAAATTGTGAATAAGATAGAAGACGGGTTGGACCAAAATGCACAAGGACAAAACTTTTGCATTGTTAATAATGAAACTGGTATTCTTACGACTAGTAATGGAGCATTCAAAGTTAATTTAAAGCAATTGACATTAGGTGAAAAGTTATCAGGTTTAGATGCAGTTAGCAGCGATAATGAAGATATATATAAAACAGACAAATACATATTCATTAGCAGCAAAAACACAATTAAAGTATATAATACCAATGATCTTTCCTTTAAACAAGACATAGCCTACCAAATAAAAACAGGATTCGCCCAAACCAAGGATGGCACATTATGGGGCGCAAATGGTAACAAATTAATTAAAATTAATGTAGAGACATTAGATTATGAAGAAGTTGAATTACCTAACGGACTTAGTGTTTTTTATAATCAGTGGGGCTATACTCCTACAGGCTTATGTGCATCTATAACAGAGAATGCATTATATTTAGTACAAATGTTTGAAGAAGGTTACAGTGTATATGGCAAGAACATTTATAAATATAATGTAGAAACAAAAAATGCTACCCTATTCTTCTCTGCTCCCGCTGCTGATAAATCGGTATATGGAGCAGGTGTTCAAGTCGATCCCAGAAATGGAGATGTATATATTATCTATACAGAAGACGGATGGTCGACACATTATTTAAATACTAATATTTACATAGCAAATGGAGTCACTGGTACTCAAAAAGAAGTAATTGATTATACTGGTACTTATTGGTTCCCATCGACTATAGCCTTTCAATAAACATAGTACTACATTAGAAATCATCCTATAATTTTAAAGAGTCAGATATTCCCAATGGAAGTCTGACTCTTTTCATTTCTCCACCCACTATATTTTGATTTCCTACTATTTCACAAAAAGGCATCCGCATCAGCCAAACTTACAAAAGGTCATCATATATTTGTTAATCACGCATATTTTAGCTACATTCGTCGTTCAAAACTATTAAATCTACAACAATGAAATTACCTTTTGCTGAAT
>USSR01000399.1 GCA_900557355.1 uncultured Bacteroides sp. | reverse complement strand
GTGTTTTTCATAGTATTAGATTTAAGGTTAACAAAGGTTGGAGCAAGGCGTTGCTCCTTTTTTTATGTCCATAGGTTTCTTCCCTATTTAAATTAGAAGCAGAAAACGCTTGCTTCCAATGATAAAATACTTCTTTCCTCTCCACAACCCAATCCTACACATACATTATAAATCATTAGAGCAATGCAAAGAGCCAGCTACAATACAACGCAAACCTAAATTCTATACTTTTATAAAAAAATAATAAACTTCAATTAATACTTGTCCAGACAGAAATTCATATTCTGCATACAAATATTAGCATTTTTCTTGTTTATATCGGCCAAGAATAATACATTTGCATCTATACAAACCAAATTAATATAATTATGAATAAAATTCCCATTTTTTCATTGACACTACTTTTTGCTTTAATTTTACCATTATTTGCAAATGCACAGGTAACAGTAAAGGGTATTGTAACTGACGAAAGTGGGGTACCATTAGTTGGCGTTTCCGTCCGCTATAAGGAAGTCCCCCAAGTTGGTGTTACCACAGATATCGATGGTAAGTTTTCCATCAAGGAAGTAAAAGAAGGGAAAACGCTTGTTTTTTCCTATATTGGTATGAAAAATGCAGAGCGTTTACTAAAAGGGACAACTTCTTTCATCAAAATACAAATGGAGGCAGAAACAAGTGAACTCGATCAGGTTGTTATCACTGGTTATACTCAAACCACATTTAAAAAGATGACAGGTTCAGTAGGCATCATTACTGCCGATCAGCTAAAAGATCAGGCTCAACCTACTGTCGATGCTTTAATGCAAGGTAAAATTGCAGGTGTAGCCGTATCAGCTGTAACCGGACAGCCCGGTAGTACACAAAAAATACGAATCAGAGGTACCAATACTGTTACCGGAGACGGTGAGCCACTATGGGTAATTGACGGAGTTCCTATGCAAGGAAGTACAGCAGACATGCCCAATAGTTCTGAAATAAAATCGGGCCAGTTTGATGATTTATTCATGAATGGTGTTGCAGGGATCAATCCGAGTGATATTGAAAGTATCACTATCTTAAAAGATGCCTCCGCCACAGCAATTTACGGTTCACGAGCCGCAGGTGGTGTAATTATCGTTACTACCAAAAAAGGAAAACAAGGAAAAACCAGAGTTAACTATTCTGGTAATGTTTCCGTCACTTTGTCACCCCAACGAGATTATTCTTTGATGAATTCAAAAGAAAAGCTTGCATATGAGCAAGGATTATGGGATGAATTTTCTGCTCCCGGCTTTGAAGCAGGAAAAACAGATTATCCTGTCGTAGGTATAGTAGGCATTATTAGATCCGGAAAAGGTCGTTTTGAAGGATGGAATAAAGAACAACAGGATAGCTATATTAACGAATTAGGACAAACAAACACTAATTGGTACGACGAACTATTTCGTAATGGCGTATCCACTACACACAATCTATCCATTAGTGGAGGAGGAGAAAAATATACTTACTATACATCATTATCATATACACGTAATGCCGGTTTATTAAAAAATAATGACTATGATCGTTACAATATAACTGCTAACCTTTCTATGAACCCCAATCAAAAAGTAAAATTGGATTTTGGGGCATCAATGTCATATCAATACTCTAAATCGCCAGCATTAAATAACATCAATCCATTTACTTATGCTTACTTTGCTAACCCATACGAAAGTCCATATAATACAGATGGTAGCTACAGAGCAGATGAGACCTATTATTCATTAGGAGAATATAATAATAAAAAAACATCCAGAAAAACAGTCCCTGACAGTGGTTTCAATATCATGCGCGAGATGAATGAAACTTCTTCACGCACAAAAAATGTCAATACTACCGTACGGACAGGGATCGATTATAGTATTATTAGCAAATTACGTTTTGTCGGATTAGCTTCGTTCACTTATTCCACTAACCGTTTAAAAGAGATCTACAACAGTGATACGAAAGCTGCTTTGGACAATCGTTTATCAGTAGATGGGTTAAGTCAGAAAGAGTACGCCTCTATATTACAACGCAATATTGATAACGAAAGTTATATGGTACGCGGACACTTCGCTTATGACGATCAATTCGGAAACGACCACTCTATTTCCCTTATCGCTGGTGCCGAGCTCCGTGGAAGTAAATCAAACAGTCTGTATAGCAAACGATATGGCTATGATGCAATAACAGGCAATACAATTACCCCGTTGCCGTCAACCACGGAAGGTATCGGATATGCACAATTAAAAGAATATTTGGCAGCCCTCGATGCCTCTACCGGAGAAACATGGAATGAACAACGTTTTGCTTCCTTCTACGCTTCCGCCGACTATTATTATAAAAATAAATATGTGCTAAATGCTTCTTTCCGCACTGATGGTAGTTCCAATTTTGGTAGTGATAAACAATTCAATCCAAACTGGGCGGCAGGTGCTGCGTGGAATATCAGCGAAGAAAACTTTATGCAATCTCTCAAACCGATATTAAACCGATTAACCCTCCGTCTGGCAACCGGATTCACAGGAAATATCAACCGTAGCGTAAGTCCACAAATCATAATCAACTATTTTGATGATTACCGCAATGTAGCAAATAATGTTTTTCATATTGGTAGCATCACCACACCACCTAATCCGAATTTACGCTGGGAAAAGACCCAAGATGTAAAATTAGCCTTAGATTTCGGACTATTTAATGACCGCCTAAATGGTATCATTGAAGGATATTACCGAAAAAGTTCCGATATAGTAACGAGTGTGCAAGTATTATCAACTACCGGATATACCAGTCAAAGATACAATACGGCAGAACTAGAGAACAAAGGTGTTGAAGTCACCTTAAACGGAACCCCTATAAAAAGTAGAGATTTTACATTGACTTTATCTGCCAATCTTGCCTACAACTTGAATAAAGTAGCTAAATATAATGCATCATATAAATCTATGGGATATTCCAATCTATGGGAAGGCTATCCAGTAGGCGCTATTTACAGCGGCAGATTTACAGGTATAGACCCTGATACAGGACTTTATACCTTCCAGTTACGTCCGGATGCAGAAATACATACCGCCACAGATTTGAATAAATCAGATAACTATCGTTATTATCTAGGAACAGGCGAAGCTCCTGTAACCGGAGGTTTCAATGTAACAGCAGAATATAAAGGTATTAGATTGAGTGTTAATGGTACTTTTGCAACAGGAGCTAAACAGTTTGAGTACATTGAGTCCCCTGCCTCATACCAAAAAACAGGGGGAGGAGTACAAAATCAGTCAACGCAAGTTTTCCAAAACGATTTATTCGCCCAACATTTAAATGTCCCCAAGCTTGCTGCCGACCGGTGGACGACTACTAATACCAATGGTACCTATCCCCGAGTTTGGAATGTATTTGGTGAATCATATGGTTTTAACTATTACAATCCTATGAGCAAAGAAATAACTCGAGGAGCTTTTCTTACAGATCTATCATATATGCGTATCAAAAGCATAATTTTAGGTTATACCCTGCCCAAAAAACTACTGAAACAAACCAATCTTTCAAATGTAGATTTTTCGATGGCACTCAATAATTTTATAACTGTCACAAGCTATAAAGGCATGGATCCGGAAACACCAGGAGCAACTTATCCTGTAAGCCGGTCCGTTATGTTTAGCGTAAATGTAGGATTCTAAAAAGCAAAAAGACAATGAAAAGAAAACTATTTATATTTATATGTTGCAGTTTGTGTATCGCACTCACCTCATGTACTAAATACTTGGATGTAAAACCCAAAGGTAAGGTTATACCCAAAACCGCTGAAGAATTTTCTTCTATCCTTCATTATTGGTTAGATGATATTGAAAAAGGTCTAGATGATGTTATCGTTCTTTCACCTGAACGAACTGTTGATTTAGAACTTTTTGCAGAAGATCTTGACGGCACCTTAGCTAGTAGTTATGGAGTAATAGATTTATATGCAGGAACTAGTATCAACAGAAATCAAAAATACTATTCAACATTATATTCCGCTATCAAAGATTGTAACATAATCATTGGAGAGATGGAAGATACAGAATCAGAAACGGCCAAAACCTTATTAGGAACCGCATGGAGCATCCGTTCTATTTGCTACTACAATTTAATGATACGCTATTGTGAACCTTATCAATTACAAACTGCTTCTGAAACACTAGGATTACCTCTTGTGGACGAGTTTGATATCGAAGCCAAGCCAAGCCGTTCCACTCTTAAAGAAACAGCCGATTTCATATTGAAAGGATTCCAACATGCGCTATCATACAACTCAACAGATAAAAACTATATTTTTACTGCACCAATAACTAAAGCCTATATGGCACGCTTCTTCTTTTGGACACAAGACTGGAATAATGCCATTATTTATGCTAAAGAAGTTTTAGATAAATATCCAATGCTTGAAGCTGACGAGTACGTTAACGCTATAAATCAAAAACTAGAGCCAACTAAAAACGTCATTATACGTTCATATACAAATGAGAATGATGTTGCAAGCGTAGGATATCTAGCTGCTCAAACAAATGTCCAGAAACGCCCTGTATGCAAAAACTTAGTAGACCTTTTTGGCAATACCCCAAATGATATCCGTAATTCAGGGTTTAATACAAAACGAATAACAACTAAAGTCGTTACCACAAAATTCCGTAGTGAAGAGTTATGTCTTATCATTGCTGAAGCATACGCACATATAGGTAAAGAGACTGAAGCATTAGAATATTTGAATTCATTACGTTCCAAACGGATTACGGAAAATTATATAGCTTATACAATGGATAATCTCCCTGAAGTTTTTAAACAAAATATTACGACAGATGCAACAGGGACACCACTTACCAAATTAATGTCAGCTATCCTTTGTGAACGTAGGAAAGAACTATTTTTGGAAGGTGATCGTTGGTTTGAGCTAAAACGTAATGGACGTCCAGAATTCTGGATTGCTGCTAATGGGAAAAAATATGTAACGGAAAAATATTTATATACTTTCCCTATTCCCAAATCTGATGTGAACCTATTTCCTGGACTTATCATACAAAACCCGGGATATATTGAATAACCATTAATACACTAGAACAATGAAAAAGCTATTATATACAATATTTATATTCATCATATCCTTTAGTACTTTTTCAGCCTGTGACGAATCTGAAGAGTTAACTCCTAAAGTAGATGATACAACAAGTGATTATTTACTTCCAACCGGAGTAATTCTCACCGCTCAAGAACGGGAAGAAGTCCAAGAACGTTGGAATGAATATAATACTGCCATTAATCAGTAAAATTAAAGAAAGATGAAAACTATAATAAAGGAAATAACTAAAATTCTGACAATAACATTATTGGCAATGATGGTTACTTCATGCAATAATGATGATGATGCAGGGGCAAATCTCTCCTTTAGCCGCTCTATCTATGTTCTACCGGCTACTGGAAGTTTAAATATAGAACTAAAAGCCTCTGTAGCTCCAGAAAATGATCTGATAGTTCCTATAACCATCGATGGTTCAGCAGTGTTAGATGATGAATACGAAATATCAGCTAAAGAATTTATAATAAAGGCAGGAGAAACAAATGCCCAAATAACAATAACCCCCAAAAATAATCTAGCCCAAGGAAAAGAAATCCGTTTGTCTATCAATCCGGTAGCAGGATATAGCTTAGGAGATAAGAATGTGGCTATCATTCCGATAGAAACCAAAGAACGTATTATGTACTCATTCACCACTTCTTATTCCCGCATTCTTAGTTCTATCCAAATATGGGTTGAAATACAAGGTGAAATTAGTGGACGAAGCTATATCCCTCAAACAGACATTGTACTTCCATTAAAAATATCTTCTTCCAGTACTGCAGAATTGGATACTGATTTTGAAATCGAGAATCACTCAACTTCTATAACTATTCCGAAAGGTACGCGACAAGTCAACTTCAGCGTTAATATAGTAGAAGGAGCAGAAGATTATGCTGGAAAAGAAGCCATCCTTGAATTGAAAGCCCCGGAAGGAGAAGATCCTGATTTATATTATGCAGGTTCATTCACTACCTTCACTGTAAAATTGGATCAATTAAAATTTATCGACTTATTAGGCAAATGGAAACCTGTTGAGCTTAGCAACGAAGATGGTTTTTATGTATGGGGTGAGGAAGAACTCCCCAGTAACGATTTTGAAGGAAAATTACCTAAAGATTTTGCTGCTGGTGACTATTTGGAATTTACTAACGAAGGCGGAGTCGATAGAATTATTCCCCACATGACTGGAGGTTTGAAAAAATATTTCTGTGGACCAGAACACAAGGTTACATTCGATCATATAAACAAAGAGTTCCTTGATGCTTCTATATTTGACTATATAATGGTCCCCTATTTTAAAATAACCAATATAAACAAACTCTTTTCTACAAAAACAGAAATTGGTGATGCCCTTTTGGGATTAGATAAAATAGACGATAACAATATTTATGTCTATATCCACGCA
>USSR01000398.1 GCA_900557355.1 uncultured Bacteroides sp. | reverse complement strand
GATATCTCTTCCTAATATTTCCCTGCCACAAATGTCGGATAGCCGCCACCGGATGATAGAACAACATTCTCGGTCCCGCCCATCTCATCACTACTCTCATCCGTTCTCTCATTTCCGGCTTATAGCAATGCACGGTACAAATCCGGCAAGTTGATTTCCCGTCTCCGAACGGACAACGTGAAAGCCGTGTCTGCGCATACTCCAACAATTCCCTGCATTGCGGGCACAGTGTTCCGTTCCCCTCTTTCTTCCGGCAGTAGAGGCGAATCATCTGTTCTACGGTTTGCTTTTCCTTTTCGATGCGGGAGTGTTTCATATAAGTTCCAAATGTTTTAATCGTGAGCGGATAGCCCCTTTTCCCCGTTCGAAAATATCAGATAGTTCCGCAATTGTTTTTCCTTGATTGTATAATGTTGTCAAATAGTTATCAGCTTTTTCTTCCCAGGGCAGATAAGCATTTCCGTATTTTTCTTTTTCAGCAGATACACTTTTCTTCTCTTTGGGTAGCATTTTTGCCAATTGAACGATGTGCCTGATGAACTCTGTTTTCCCTTCCGTATATGCCTCTCTGTCATGCTCGTACTTCTCTTTTAATTTCTTCTTGAGTTCTCCGTAATCATGAGCTACATCCGGGTGAGTTTGGAGGTAGTGGCAGAAAACAGGCTCATCCCAATGTCCGGCATATCTTACGTGGATATGATAAGCCTGTCCCTGAAACCCCTGTAGGGTATATCCTTTCATGAACATCATGTGCGGGGCAGTTTTTTGAGGCTGTGGAGAATAAATATAACCTATGCTCTCCAGACTTTTGATTAATTCGTTGGTGTTGGTTTCACCATTGATTTCTAATAATATGTCTATGGTTGGCTTTGCGATTAGTTGTTCGACGGCAGTACTTCCTATATGGTCAATGCGGTAGATGTTTTTGCCAATAGTATCGTAAAGTATTCTTTCTTCCTGATCGTATAATTTAGCCCAGTCTTTCTTATGCTCAGTCAAGATGATGGGAAACAATGTTCCTAACTCTTCATCGGACATTTCTGTCAATTGTTTCATAACGGGATTCGTTTTTATTTGTGTTGTAAAAGTACGCTTTTCCTGGTAAAGGGGGACATTATTACGGGCTTTTTTTATGCTTCGGCAAGTTATTCTTTTTTCTTTTCTTGCCATCGCATTGGCAAAATGTTGTCAATACGGTGGCAAGATGTTGGCAATTAATTCTGCCAGCGTTTTAGCTTCGGAAACTCTTGCTTCATCATGGCAATTGCCTCTTCTTTAGTCACTTTCTGTTCCGAATCTTTGTTGAATTCCTCAACAAACTGAGCACAGTGTTCTATCATTTCGTCCATGGTGCAGTCCTGAGTGAACTTTCCATTCTGATAACAGTAAGTGCAGTAGTCTGCGCTGAGGCTACCGTCAGCATTTGTTCCGCAAACTTCATTGGATGTCAGCGGCATTCCGCAACTCTGGCAAAATTTCATTTCCATAATTGTTTAATTTTTAAGGATGTATTATTATTTATATCGTGGAGATAGGTTTCTATATATATCAAATCCACCATCTTGACTTTTGTAAATGATTGTATCGATGAAATAAAGATGCCCGTCATTTCCCACTAATACATTGTTGGGCAAAGCATCGAATATATCGTATCTGCCGTTTGAAAAGTATTCACCATCTAATTCCGGCTTAAATCCCATTTTGTTAAGTTCTTCGTTAATTTCAGAGTCGGTGGCTTCGCGCACTGATGTCGTCTATCCAGCAACCTCTGTCTCTTGCGAATCTTTCGAGATTTGTAATTTGGACTCCCTTGACAACCGTTGTTCCCGCAATCGTTTGAATTGATTCAAGCACTTCTCGCGCGACATCGGATGCTTCGTCCAGTAGGCAACGGATTTCATTTTCTTCGCTATAATCTGGCGATGATATTGATTTAGCTTTTCCATATTGCTCGTCTTTATTAATCATGATAACGCAAAGATACGATTTTTTGTTTTTTACTTATTTCAATTGCAGCAATTTCTTTAGCAATCCTTCATTCAGCAGATGTACAGTCTCGAACTTCCCGTTATAGAATACCGCCCAATTATTGAAGATGCAAGGCAGTTGCTTGGCTTTCTCCAGCGTGTCGACTTCTATCAACCGCAAAGGCACCTGATTATTCTCACAATAATTATAGATTTGCTCGATGCAGTTGGGAATGTAAGGACATTGCACGCCGTAATATATAGTCAGCTCTTTATTCTCAATAGTCTGTTTCCTTGCATCCGCCGTAAATTGCGGTTGGCTGCCTTCAAGGGAAAGAGCTAATAATTCGTATTCGTCATTAATGCTATCCACTACCTTGAAGCCATATTTCAGCATAAATTTCTTGTCGGACAAGAAAGGCTTCTTCTTTTTGGAAGACAGCACACAGATACCCGATTTCCCTTGTGCCTTGGCATCGTCAATGCACGATTGCAACAGGGCTTCTCCATACCCTTTCCCCTTGTAGCTGCCTGCCACCCACAGGCAGTAGATATACAGATAGTTATCCCCCGTCACAGGCACCCACGCCTTTTCCAGCGGGGCATACTCGATAAATACCTTGCCTTGTGCATCCAGTTTGCGGAAGACGTGCCCTTCTTTTACACGTTCGGACAACCAGTTCCGCTTATCATTTACACCTGTTTGGTGCTTCTTATCAGAAATGGCGCAACATAAATGTTCGCTCACAACGTTATCCGGGGTCAATGTGATAAATTCCATATTATTTCTTGCTAATTTTTAAATAAACCATGTCCCGCAATTGTTTTCCGTCCTCATACATGGGATGGTCGTAGTTCTTGATGAAGAAATCGGGTATCCGGTGGGAGTAGGTGAAGCCGCACCGTTCATAAAACGGTATGGTATAAGTACTGTCCCCTGTGCCCACTAACATCGTCTGATAGCGGTCTTTGTA
Source organism: uncultured Bacteroides sp. (assembly GCA_900557355.1). Taxonomy (GTDB): domain Bacteria; phylum Bacteroidota; class Bacteroidia; order Bacteroidales; family Bacteroidaceae; genus Bacteroides. The sequence continues at coordinate 3,565 of USSR01000398.1, read as the reverse complement.
GTGCTCCAGCAGAAACTTTATCAACTGTGTTCCATATCCTTTGCGCTGATAGTGCGGATAGGTTGCAATGTTCTTTATTTCATAGGTTCCGTTTCCTTCATCGGTGATTACGCAGGCGGCTTTTAAGTCTCCGTCGTAGAGGGCAAACATTTCTCCGCGTTCCAGATAAAGGTCAATCATAGATTCCTGCTCGTCTGCGAGAAGCAGGAGTTCGAGGAATTCTTTCTTGTTCTTTAAGATAGGTACGATATTAATCATATAGTATTGACTGAATTGTTTTCAAATTTCCCAAAGATAGGTATTTGAAACGGGACGGACAATTTTTTGGTGTTAATTGGCTGCCAATCGATAAAATTCTGTAGTTTTGTAACTTCTGAATTCAAAATTTATACTAACACACAACAAATATGAAATATAGAACTTGCCTGACAACACTTCTATACAGCTTCCTTTTAGGACTCATCCTGCCCGCTTCGGCACAAAATTCTCTTCAACACCAGAAAGACTCTTTACGTCATGCCCTCGAACATGCGGAAGGCATTGATAAGTTGCAGATTTACAACAAACTGTACTACATCTATATGGCAGAAGCCGGCGATGACCAGAAAATGGATACGCTGATGACGCTGTTTGAGCAGGCGGAAGCCGAAGCCATCAGGCAAGGCAACACACAAATGCAGGGAATGGTGTACGGCAATAGGATTATCTCCTATATAAACAGGAGCGAGCACGACAAAGTCATAGAAAAGGCGCCCGCCTATCTCGACTTTTATATCCGGCACGACTTGTGGAAATTCTATTATCAGATACACATGCAGCTTATCACCGCCTACAACCTGAAAGGAGACTATGAACTGGCGGCCGCCGAAGCCGGGAAAATGTATACCCGTGCCCGGGAGCGCAAGGACAAGGCAGGAATGGCAACCGCACTCTATGCCACCGGCATCATCTATAACCTGCAGAAGAGGCCGAAAGAGGAAGAAGACTGCTTCCGGGAGAGCATCAGCCTGTTGTGGGAAGTTTCCGGTTACGATAATATCCTGACGCAATCCTATGCCTTCCTGTGCGTGTCGCTTCGTGCACAGGCACGCTATGACGAGCTGCTGCAACTGGTGCCCGAATATGAAAAAGCCATCGCCCGCTTCGAGAAAGCCACCGGCAGGGTGCAGCCCGAAGCTCGGGGAAATCTTTATGTGGCACTGATGAACACCTATATAGATATTAAAGAATATGACAAGGCGGGCATATACCTCTCCAAACTTGAAGGTAGCGTCAACAACAGCATGTCGAAATTCGAACTGCTGCGGGCAAAGGCGCTGATATTGCAGTCGCGGGGAGATTACCGCACGGCACTTGCCGTTATCGACAGTGCCGTAATACAGGTTCAGGAATCGGCTTTCAACCTCAATGCCGTGCGTAAGATAAAGATGGAGATACTGGCACGGGCGGGGCGCAATGATGAAGCGTTCAGTCTGCTGGACGAAATCATTGCGGCGAACGACAGTATAAATAATGTGGAAGTCAACGCCCGCTTTGACGAACTGCGCACCCAGTATGAGGTGGAAAAGTACATTGCCGAGAAAGAGCGTAATTTCCATTATTTCCTGTTTGCCCTTGGCATTTGCCTGGTTTTGATGTTGCTCCTGGCAGGCGTCTTCTACTATAACCGGATTATTTCTACCAAGAACCGCAAGCTGTACGAGCGAATCAAGGAACAGGACAGGCTGGCGGAAGAACTCTCCAGAATGGCACAAGCCTGCGAAAGTACCGCATCGTCGGAAGTCCTGCCGCAGACATCCGATACTGCCGCCACCGTTGAGCAGCACCGGCTGGTTGCCCGTTTGCGCGAGTATCTGCTCTCCGGTGATAACCTTTCTAATGCCGAGATGAACCGTGACGAGATTATCTCCGCGCTCGGCACCAATAAAAACCTGCTGACCGACGCCGTCAGAGCCGTGACGGGGAACTCTCCCATGGAGTATATGCGCATGCTGAAACTGGACGAGGCACGCAAGATGCTCGACCATCATCCCGAACTTACGATTGAGGCGATAGCTTTCAGTTGCGGCTTCAATATCCCGAGCACCTTCTACCGTCTGTTCCGAAAACAGTATGGCATCAGTCCGGCGGAATACAGGAAACAGGCAAATAAATTATAAACATCTACTTATCAATCCCCAAAAATCAAAAGCACGGTCCATCCGTGCTTTTTTTGTGCCCACATGCCTCAGAAGTATCTGAGGAGGGTGTGTTGCAGTATAATTGGGACAAAATGCAATAAAGTCGGGACAAAATGCAATAGTGTTTCATCCGTAAATCGCTTCTTTTGCAGCATGATTTCTAAAGAACAAGAGCGATGAACGAATACATGTACCTTCTTATTGTGGCATTCATTTTTTGTATGGTGATAGCCATTTTTTGCCTCTTCCTGTATTGCCGGAAGATTGAACGGAAGTGCAACCACTGCATTGCGAAAAGCCTTCGTGAACTGGACCGTATGTTTAAAGAACTGGAACGCATGCAGGTGGAAAGGGAAACTATCGAAAAGATATTTAAAATGAGGATAAACTTATGAAACACTTACAAAGACATCTACTGGTTCTGCTCCTGGCGCTGCTGCCGGGAGTGGCAAGTTTCGCCGGAGAAGCGGCGGACAGTCTCTACATCTTTCGCTTTGTGCAAGGAAAAGATGCGTTCTACGCCCCCTGGCGTGACAACGGTGCGCAGCTCGAAGCACTCCTGACCCTGCTACGTGCACACCGGGAGGCCATTCTTTCGGGCAGCACCCCGGTGCGCGTGGATGGATATTGCACCGGACAGGCTCCGGACGAAGAGAATCGGCGCATGGCTGCCGTGCGCAGCAACCGGGTGAAGTCGGAACTTATCGGACGGGCAGGAGTGACGGAAGCCTGCTTCGTGACCGCCAACCATGCCGTGGAGTACGCAGAAGGAGTGCGGAATGTAGTGACCGTGAAGCTGTGCATCCCCGCCGATATCAACGAAACGAAAGAAGATTTACCCGACGCGGCTGATACGGATTTAAGGGTTGTTCAGCAAGCCCAGAAGCCTGCCCGGCAAGCGAAGAACGAAGCGGCAACCCCGGAACAGCCAACGCCCACCCGTCGGAAAGAACAATCCCTTTCCCTCCGCACCAACCTCTTGTATGATGCCTTCCTGCTGCCCACCCTTGGCGTGGAATGGCGGATCAGCCACAGCATCGGCCTCAAGCTCGACGGCAGCTTCTCCTGGTGGGGCGGCAATCACGGCAAAGTGCAGAAAGTGTGGCTCGTCAATCCCGAAGTGCGGTGGTACCTGCTGCGCGACAAACGCTTCTATGTAGGCGTCTCCGGCAGCTACGGCGAGTACAACATATATAAGTATCTGCCCGGCAAACTGCTGAAAGGCGACACCGGCTATCAGGGCAAGCTATGGAATGCGGGCGTGACGCTGGGTTACCAATTATCCCTCTCCCGTAGTCTCTCCCTCGACTTCAACCTCGGCCTGGGCTATACCCGTTCCGCCTACGACAGCTTCGGCATGACCGACGGCGTGCGCATCCATAAGC
>USSR01000397.1 GCA_900557355.1 uncultured Bacteroides sp. | reverse complement strand
CGCCTGCACCACTTTTCCGCCCGCTTTCTTCTCCGTATCCATAAAGTCAAGATTATCACGGAGTATCTTGAACGCTTCGCAGATATATTCCCGACTGCCCTCTTTCACAACAATATCCTTTTCACGCTTCCCCTTTTTCAGAGGAATCTCTCCAAGGAAAGGAACGCTCACGCCCGCTTTCAAATCCCTCTTCGTCTGCACGGTAGTATTGAGCAACGAACGAATATACAGCCAAAGAGCCGGAATCGTAAAGCCCAGCAGGATGCAAATCAGAAGCACCTGTGCCTTACGTGGCGAAACAGGCAAGTCCGGTCCGTCCGCCGGGTCCACAATGCGGCAATTACTTTCCGTGATGGAAAGTTGCAGTTCACTCTCCTCCTTCTTGTTCAGCAGATAGAGATACAACTCTTCTTTAATTTTCTGTTGGCGTTCGATGCTGATCACATACTTCTGCTGGGTGGGCACAAACGCTTTCCGGTTCATATTCTCCAGTTCCTTCCGCTTCATATTCCGCACCTGCATCTTCAATCCCGCCACCAGATTGTCCACAGCCTTTGAGATGGACGCACGCATAGATACCAGGCTCGCGTTCATTTCCCGCACTATCGGATTATTGGCGCTGCTGTTAGCCATCAGTTTGTTCTTTTTAGTTAGCGTCGTGTTATATTCGTTGATTTGATTCTGGATACCATTGTCATTGATGCCGATACTCGACGGTATCAATTCAGCGGTTTTCGAATTATCCTGCAGATAATCCTTTATGTATTCGGCCATAACAACCTCGTTTTCAATGCTCAGCGACTCCCCTCCCAGACGGCTGGAGTTTTGCAGCAGCAGTGCGCTTTCCGAGGTAACGTCCGTCAGCTTATTTTCCCGTTTATAATCCTCTATTTCCGTGTCAATCACGCCCAGGTCCGCCTCTATAATCGTCAGGCGGTCTTTAATGAAATTGGCGGTATTAATCACCACCTTGTTCTTATCTTCTATCGCATCATTCTTGTAGGCTTCAATCAATGTATTCAGCACATCTTCCGCACGCCCGATGTTCTCGTCTTCTATGGTCAGGTTAATCAGCGAAGATTTGTCAACCACTTCCACCTGCAGATTGGCATTATAATTGTCCGACACGTTTTTCCGGTTGCCCTTCTTCACATAAACGGGCTTGCCCATATACTCCTCGTTCATGAACAGCGTCGAAGCGACAACAACTTTCCCCACCGGAGTATCCGTCGTGTCACCCATCTGCACCGTCACCACCTCGTCAAAATCGTTTTCATCCAGTACGAAATCCGACAACAACGCCCTGTTCCCGTCAATCGCCGTAGCCGTCAGACTGATTTCCTGGCCGGGTTCCGCATCCTGAAAGACCACCGTAAACGGAGTGGAGTTATAAAGTTCCCGTTTGCGCAGCCCGTTGCGTTCCTTGTAGCTGACGTCCAAACGAAGTTGCCGGGTTACCTCCATCATCAGCCTTTTGCTTTTAAAGAACCCCATTTCGTTGTCCACCTTGCTGTTACCCAATGAAAACACATCCCGGAAAGCGGCGGATTCACCCATGTTCCCGCCCCCTTGTTCGTCCTTCACCAATATGGTGGCTGTGCGTGAAAAAGTTTTCGGTGTGCTTCTCACATAGATAAAGCCGACCAGCAGGCACACGGCAACCGAAAGTATAAACCACTTACGATGATGCGCCAATACACCAATCATATCAGCCATCACCGTGCTCTCCTCCGACCGGCTCTCATTGAAATCTATAAAGTCAAAATCTTCAAATTTATCTTTTCTCATAAAATATTACTCTGATTAAACTGCTTTCTTTTCACAACTCACTTAAATATAAGTACCGACAATGAAATCAATACCGATACAATGGAAGCGAACGTACCGATAGATCGGTTTTGATTAATCTCCCTCTGCCCCGCCTTTGCCGAATTAGGCTCCACATATACGATGTCATTCTGCCGGAGATAATAATAAGGTGAAGCAAACAAGTCATTGCTCCGCAAATCCACGGTAGCCACCAGCCGTTCCCCGTTTTCTTCCCGAATCACCTTTACATTCTCACGCTTGCCGTAGATTGTCAAGTCTCCTGCCCGGCTAAGCACATCCAATAGAGTAATGCGATCACTGCTTACCTCAAATGTACCGGGATTATTAACTTCCCCCATCACCGAAACTTTAAAGTTCAGGAACTGAATGGTAACAATCGGATCATTCACCAACCCCTTACTGATCAGTTGTTCCTTGATATAGTCCGTCAGTCCCGAACGGGTCATTCCTTTCACCTTGATTCTTCCCAGTTGCGGAAAATCGATATTTCCTTCTTTATCCACCAGATAACCCAGTATTCCGCTGGACCCTCCCGAATAGGCCCCCTTACTTCCGAACTCATAGCGCACGCTTGGCAGATTGAACATCTGCACCAGTTCCAAGTCTTTACTGTTCACCATAATGGAAAGCAAGTCATCCGAATGGATTTTGATTTCATACTCCTGCGCTATCTCCTGCTTATAATTCTCCGGCGTATCTTGCAAATACGCAATCTGCTTTGTGGAAGTACAGCCGGTCAGGAAGCATAACATCATAGCTATGCCTCCCCACATTTTCATCTTGTTCATTGATTATTTTTATTGTTTACTATTTCTACAACTTAAGCGGAATCAGAAAGGTGAACCCTCCCGAAAAATACTGCCCGTCCTGCAGCATTGCCTGCAGCATCAACGGACGTATCACCCGGTAATGGAAACCTACATAAAAATCTTTTGCGTCATACTCCGCTATCAGGCGGAATCCTTTCAAAATGGCAAGGTCATAAGATATTCCCAGCGCAGGGCCATTCAATCTATATGTTTTCCTGGCACTGTAAAGATAAGAAAGATGAACACCTAATTCACCGCCCCTTGTTTGTATATGCTTGGTTGCCGCAACATAATATTTATTGAAATGCCCATTACCCTCTTCTCCCGGCGACTGGAATCCCGTCACCGGGTCAGAAGTTCCCAGCACCACCGCCGGCATATATTTCCAGAATTGTCCCTCTTTCAGCACCCTCAGCCTAAAGGCTAAATGCCTGTCCTGCCCTCTCCACTTCCTAGGAAGGTCGCCTACACTCCGTTTAAACAACGTACAGATATACGACAGTTCCAGGCACGACAGAAAAGTGACATTGACATAATAATTATAGGTATGATAAGGCCAGGCAAGAGAGTTGGAATTGGGAGTTAATTCTTTATTCAGAAAGCCTGCGCCCAGCATCACCGTTCCCACCGGCTGCATCTCAGCCGAGGGTGTATGGAGCAAACCGGTAGTTCCATCCGAGTATTGGGCGAATACTCTGGAAGAAAAAATAAAGAAGCAAACTAAAAAAACGAATCTCATTCCCCTACTCTAACATCTTTTATTCTTTCAAACCCGTAACCGCAGTTCTTCCAGAAAGCAATTTCTTTTTCATACAAATCCAATGCAGGTATGCCCAGATTCCGCAGTTTCAGTTTATGCCTCAGCACGTCCGAAAACAGATAAGAAATATAACTGTCCGCCTGGCGTTCTATTTTCCCATGCATGTCCTCCTCTGTAATCACCTCATTGGGATGAATCAGGAAATTAATCCTCTTGTTTGTATTCCTCGTCTCCCAATACAGGAAATGGCGTATCCAACAAGTTAACCGGGGAGAGATGCGCATGAACGTCCCGATGTAAGGCACTATAAACGAAGACACCGGAACCTCTATAAGTTCCATGTCCCCCCGTCGTGCCAGGTTATCCTGCTTCACATGATAAGGCACTCTGGGAGCCTTTAGCCATTGCAGTTTTCCTTTACTGCCCAACGACATGAACATATCCATCCGCTGCGGAGCCACCGAACTGTCGAACAGATACCCCGTTTCTTTCAACGCCCGGGGCGTATTCCCATTCACCCGTAAAGCCGGAGCGCGAAATGAAACTACCTCTTCTCCGGCAATATCCTCAATAATCCTCTTTGCCGCCGACAAATGATACACCTGCTCTTCCGCTGACAGGACATCGAACGCTTTCGTATGCTCGTGGCTTAAACCGTGTACCGCCACCTCATGTCCGCCTCCTTGCACCCTCTTTATCATTTCCGGATGTTGCGCGGCAAAGTCCGCTATAAAGAAGAAAGTTGCCTTCACATCATATTTTGCATATAGCTCAAGCAAGCGGGGCAATCCCTCTTTCCAGACCTTCACTCCCGTGTCATCCCGCAAGCCACCGTTCACGATGGAAGTGGTCTCCACGTCATTGGTCAAGTGAACGATTCCTTTCATAAATATCCGATAATTTTTTATAAGTAGTAACCTTTTTCATAGGGTTTCCCTGCACCAATGTATAATCGGGCACATCACAATCCACCACAGTACCCGCCGAAACGATTGATTTCATCCCAATGCTGACTCCCGGTAAGATGACAGACCGGATGCCAATCCATGCCCCCTCTTTAATGACTACGGGAGCCACTTTAGCTTCCAGCATAAATGAGAAATGCTCACACGGGTTTACGTGGGCTATGACAGATACCTCCCCCGCCATCGAGGCATGATCTTCAATGTATATGTATTCAGGATACGCATTGTCCAGTACACAAAGCTGCCCGACATAGACATGCTTCCCAATATGTATTCCCCTCCACCTGTGCATTCTCACCCGCCATGAGTTCAGCGGACAAAAAAAAGATAAACGGAAAAGAATGATATTCCTCATCTTCCTGAAAGCAAAATGCAAAGGATTCATCTGCCGCCTCTTGCCGGAGTTCCGGATAGTATGCCAAAGGCTCTTTTCATCATGGTCGAAAAAAGGAATAAGCCGTGGCTCTCTGGTTTTAAAATGATTTGCCATGTGTCCAATAATATTTTACGAAGTGACTATATAGGAAACCTACCGCTTTATTATGCTTTGAAAACCTTTTCACGCGATTCTTAAAAAATTCCCGGAGATGGAGCAAGGTCCATTGCCACATGCTATCTGTCCAAAGTGTATGGGCAAGTATCATACATCGTTCCGGAAATTCATTCCTGCCGATACAATTTATAACTTGTCGGGTCGTATGGAATGATATGCCAAAATGGTCTTCCACTATATCTCTCACCGCATACTTCTTCCCGTCCCAGGCGTAGCCGGTATCAGTCAGATAAAACACCCGCCGGAAATCAGTTGTCAGGTACGGTTCTCCGATAAGATTAAAATCAGCAAGCCTGTAGTGTTGCCATAACGTCCGGTTATCATAGATAGAAGATGAACTGCCATGCATGCTCACAGTACGTACCGGATAAAATTTCCGTATTTCTTGAAGATGAGTTGCAAATGTCCCGATAGCTTTGGACATATCACCATCAGCAAAAACCAGATCTTCATAATGGTAGCCCACCTCGTGTCCCAAAGCCACTATTTTCCAGATGATGTCAGGGTCAAAGCTTTGTTTCACAATTCGGAAATAGTACGTAGCCCGGATTCCCAACTCATGCTCCAAGAGTGCTATCTTAAGCGCATTAGACGCTATTTCGTCCACATCGTGGCGCAGAATGACAAATTTGGAATCGGACAAATCTTCTTTCCTTTCGCAATACTCCTCAAAAGTATAGAAACGGTAATCTGCCTTTTGCAGAGCGCAAAGTAAGGAATGGTAGGTTTTGAGAGTGAAATCCATTATTTAAAATTTAATTGATAATCCGGATTGTTTTTCATTATGCTTTTACTTTCCGGATAATGTTCTATAAACCAAACCAGAAAAGCGGTCACATCTATTTTTTCGTCTAATAATTTATTTCTTTTTCTCAACCAGTTATCATGCAATCCCTGTTTATCCATTTGAAGTAATTCAATACCTTTTTTTATAGCTCTTTCTTGATCTTCTAAAGATTCAGAATAATTGTATATTAATTGGTATTTCTCTTCAAGTTCCTTAGTATATGCAATCGTACCAGTATGCAAATAAACAGAAGGAATTCCCATTATAGCAGCCTCTTCCGACATTGTACTACTTTCACCCAACAAGAGACTGGCAAACGCCATCGCATCATGCATCCTATGAGGAGCTATTTCAATTTGATGTATTTTTAATCTTTCAGGTAATTCTCCTTCAGAAGAGACAAACACCTTTGCATGTTTTTTTAACTCCATTATTGCTTTCAACTTATTGTCAAATGAAATTCCTCTATGTCCAATATCATGAGATGCATTCCACGAGACAAAACGTATAATCACATATTTCTCATTTCCATCAACTCCTAACTCTTTTAGAATCGATTTATTGGGAGTAAAACGATTAGGGTGAAGATAAGCCAATTCATGGTAACCAGCATACTGTATTACATTTCGTTCATTTTTTAATGGATTGTCATAATCAGAAGTAAGAATTGTATCTGTAAAAGGTTTGTATAACCTTACTTGTTCAAAATTAAAAGTATCCTCAAATGCAATATGAGGTTTTCCTATCAGCCAAGCCGCATGAGCAGCACAAATGGAACCATGACTCAGCAATATATCCGGTTTAAATCGTAGGCATGTTCTCCATTCTAA
>USSR01000396.1 GCA_900557355.1 uncultured Bacteroides sp. | reverse complement strand
ATTTCAAAGGTAAACTCTCTCAATACGGCATTGATCCGGATCGTCGTACCCCGACAGGTATCCGTGCAGCAATTATCCGCGAGAAAGGTACGAATGGTGAACGCGAAATGGCCTACTCACTGTACTTGGCAGGATTCGATGTGAAAGACGTTACAATGACCGACCTTATCAGCGGACGCGAGACATTGGAAGATGTGAACATTTTTGTTTACTGCGGTGGTTTCTCTAATTCCGACGTACTGGGTTCTGCCAAAGGTTGGGCAGGTGCTTTCCTCTTCAACCCGAAAGCCAAAGAAGCTCTCGACAAATATTACGCTCGTGAAGATACACTTTCACTGGGTGTTTGTAATGGCTGCCAGTTGATGATGGAACTGAACCTCATTAACCCGGAACACAAGAAGAATGGCAAGATGCTTCACAATGAATCGCATAAATTCGAATCCAGATTCCTAGGACTTACCATTCCTACAAACCGTAGTGTAATGTTCGGTTCGTTAAGCGGAAGCAAACTCGGCATCTGGGTAGCTCATGGAGAAGGAAAATTCTCTTTGCCTTACGATGAAGATAAATACAATGTGGTGGCTAAGTACAGTTATGATGAATATCCTGCCAATCCGAACAATTCGGACTACTCAGTTGCCGCAATAGCAAGTTCCGACGGACGTCATCTCGCTATCATGCCTCACTTGGAGCGTTCCATCTTCCCATGGCAGAACGGTTGTTATCCTGCTGATCGTCTGCACAGTGACCAGATTACTCCATGGATGGAAGCCTTCGTCAATGCACGTAAATGGGTAGAAGAAAAGACAAAGTAGTTCTGACTACAATTTAGAAGTGATGTACAGGCGCAGGTTATAATATACAACTTGCGCCTGTTTCGTCTAAACAATACGAGGTATCGAACACTATTCTTCTACATTCGTTTTGCTTTTATCAAACAAAATGCATATTTTTGCGTTAATTTCACAAAAGGCCCCAACAACAAACGCCTGTAACTATTATGAGAAAACTCGTCCTTTTCTTTATATTCACATATTTTTCTGCCCTATGCATCGCCCAAACATATAAATATCTCGGCGTAGAAGATGGCTTAAGTAACCGTAGGGTATATGCCATTCAGAAAGGGCCGAAAGGTTATATGTGGTTTCTTACGCATAATGGCATCGACCGTTATGACGGAAAAAACTTCAAGCAATATCGGCTTATAGACAGCGAGATAGAGGTCAATTCTATGTTAAATCTGAGTTGGCTCTATGTCGGCACGGATGGAACACTTTGGGAAATAGGCAAAAAAGGAAGAGTATTCCGCTATGACGCCAAACATGACCGCTTCCAGTTAGTATACAAACTACCGGATGAAGTGGTAAAAGGAAATCCGACTCCTGTAAGTTATGGTTTTATCGACAGTAATAACATTGTATGGCTCTGCAATGAAGAAGCGCTATACCTCTATGATACCAACAGTGAAAAAAACACTGTCATTGAAAACCATATAGGAGAAAGCATTACAGATATTGAGCAAATCGATCCAGAACATTATTTTATCGGTACAGATGTTGGTGTACATCACGCCGAGTTAAAAGACAACGTCCTCAATCTTTCGCCTTGTCACTGGCTGGATAACCTGAAAATGCAAGTTAACGAACTATATTTTCATAAAGAAAGTCGTAAACTATTTATCGGTACCTTCCAAAAAGGTCTTTATTTGTACGACATGAATATCCATCAAACTATCAAGCTCAATGCTGGTTTGGAAGATGTCAGTATTACCCGTATAAAAGCTTTCAACGATAAGGAAATCTTAATAGCCACTGATGGTGCAGGCGTATATAAAATGAATGTGGATACCTACAAGTGCGATCCTTACATCGTAGCAGATTATAACAGCTATAATGCCATGAACGGCAATAGTATCTACGACTTCTACGTTGATGGTGACCGTATCTGGATGGCCAATTACCCTATCGGCATCACGGTACGCAATAATCAATACGCCAGTTATCAATGGATTAAACATTCCATTGGCAACAAGCAATCACTTGTTAATGACCAGGTAAATGCGATCATCGAAGATCACGAGGGTGACTTATGGTTCGCCACCAACAACGGTATCAGCCTGTACTCCACTCAAACTAAGCAATGGCACTCATTCCTCAGTGTATTCGACAGCGGAAATGTTACAAAGAATCATGTTTTCATTTCTTTATGTGAGGTATCACCGGGTATCATTTGGGCGGGCGGGTACAGTTCAGGCATTTATCAAATCAACAAAAAACAAATGAAAGCGGAATTCTTCACTCCCTCTACATTTAGTGACAGTGATATCCGCCCAGACAAATATATACGTTCTATTATGAAAGATTCTGCCGGCAACATCTGGTCCGGCGGCTATTACAATCTAAAACAAATTGATTTTTCACGTAAAAACATACGTACATATCCGGGACTGAACGGCATTACGGACATTATAGAAAAGGACGAGAAACATATGTGGATAGGTACTGCCACAGGTCTGTATTTATTAGATAAAGAGAGCGGTGAATTTCAATATATATCAATGCCGATAGAATCTTTTTATATCAATGCACTTTACCAATCGGACAACGGTTTGCTATATATAGGAACCAGTAATTCCGGACTACTCATTTATGATTATGAGAACAAATCGTTTGAGCACTTTCATAAAGATAATTGCCCTTTGATTTCCAACAATATATATACGATTCTTTCAGATGAAGACCAAAGTATTCTGTTGAGTACTGAAAACAGTCTGACAAGTTACTATCCAAGTGAAAAAGTATTCCATAACTGGACTAAGGAGCAAGGATTGAAAAGTGACCATTTCAATTCTGCATCAGGTGTATTGCGGAAGAATGGAAACTTCATTCTCGGAAGTACGGACGGAGCTATAGAATTTCATAAAGACATGATGATTCCACGAAATTACAAATTTCAAATGATATTCAGCGATTTACGTGTATTCTATCAGACCGTTTACCCTGGTGACGAAGGCTCACCGCTAGAGGTTGACATAGATGAAACCAAAGTATTGAAACTAAAATATAATCAGAATATATTCTCTTTGCGAATATCTTCCATTAACTATGATTACCCGTCTCTGATTTTGTATTCCTGGAAATTGGAAGGCTTTTATGACGGATGGAGCCGTCCTGAAAAAGACTGTTTGATCCGATTCACTAACCTAAGTCCCGGAAAGTACACACTACGGGTACGTGCCATTTCCAGTGAAGACAGGCGAATCGTTCTTGAAGAACGTGACATGGATATTATGATAGAACAACCAATATGGCTCAGCATCTGGGCTTTATTACTTTATGCTCTTGTTATTGCAGCAATTATTACTATAACCTTACGTGTCATTATCTTACGAAAACAACGAAAAACTTCGGATGAAAAGATACGCTTCTTTATCAATACAGCGCACGATATCCGTACTCCGTTGACATTGATCAAAGCTCCTTTGGAAGAACTCAGTGAAAAAGAAGACCTGACACCAGGCGGGCGTAGCAATATGAATACTGCCATACGAAATGTGAATGCCCTGCTGCGTCTTACTACTAACCTAATCAACTTTGAACGCGCAGATACTTATTCCAGTGCTTTGTATGTATCAGAATACGAATTGAGTACATACATGGAAGAAATGATCAATGCTTTCCGAGCTTATGCAGATGTCAAACGTGTCAGCCTGACATACGAAAGCAACTTCCGTTATATGAATGTCTGGCTCGACAAAGATAAAATGGACTCTATTCTGAAGAATTTGATTTCCAATGCTTTGAAATATACACCGGAAGGTGGTAGCGTACATATCTTTGCTGCTGAAACTGAAGATAACTGGAGCGTTGAAGTAAAGGATACGGGTATCGGTATTCCGGCTTCCGAACAAAAAAAACTTTTCAGAATGCATTTCCGGGGTAGTAATGCTATAAACTCAAAGGTTACAGGTAGTGGCATTGGTCTGCTACTGGTATGGAAACTCGTCCGTTTGCATAAAGGTAAAATTAACTTCAACAGCACGGAAGGTAAAGGTTCCTGCATTAAGGTTATATTCCCGAAAAAAGAAAAATATTATCGTAAAGCCGTTCATAGTCCGAAACCGGGAAGTGAAAAAGTAGTCTATACAGAATCGGGGGTGCCTAAGAATATTTCTTTAAGTACTGTTTATGATACAGCCAGACAGAAACAACAGCAGAATGGCGATCTTCCGAAAATCTTAATTGTAGAGGATAATGACGAACTGAGAGAGTATCTGCGCAATACACTGTCGGATGATTATACCATACAAGTATGCAGCGATGGTAAGCAGGCACTCGACATCGTTAAAGAATACATGCCTAACATGATCATTTCGGATATCATGATGCCCGAAATGCGTGGGGATGAATTGTGTCACAAATTAAAGAATGATATTGAAACATCACATATTCCCATCATATTACTAACTGCACTGAATAATGATAGAAATATCATTGAAGGATTGAAAACAGGAGCAGACGAATACATTGTGAAACCATTTAATATTGGTATTCTTCGTGCTACGATAGCTAATATCCTTACTAACCGTTCTTTATTGCGCCATAAATATGCCAATCTGGAACTGAACGATGAAGAGAGTGATACAGCTTGCATCAACTGTTCCACCGACATTGACTGGAAATTCATTTCTACTGTCAAGAAGAGTGTGGAAGACAATATGGATAATAGTTCCTTTACAGTTGATGTGCTATGTAACTTACTGAATATGAGTCGCACCAGTTTTTATAATAAAATAAAGGCTCTGACTGACCAAGCCCCGGCAGATTATATCCGACTGATACGCCTGAAACGTGCCGCCCAGCTACTGAAAGAGCAACAGCACAGTATAACTGAGGTTGCCGAAATGACGGGATTTAGTGATGCGAAGTACTTCCGTGAAGTATTTAAAAAGCATTTCAACGTCAGCCCAAGCCAATATGCGAAACAGAAAGAAGAAGATAATAATGGTAAGATGATATAATAACATGAATATTTACTTCGAGGCATTCGGCCTCTTTTCTAAGATAGGACTCTTTACTATAGGAGGCGGCTATGCTATGGTGCCATTGATAGAAGAAGAGATTGTAGATAAACGGAAATGGATTGCCAAAGACGATTTCATTGACTTACTTGCTATTTCCCAATCAACCCCCGGCATTCTTGCAGTCAACATTTCTATTTTCATCGGATATAAGTTAAGGGGAATTCGCGGAAGTATAGTTACCACTTTAGGTACTATATTACCGTCATTCTTCATAATTCTTGCCATTGCGTTATTCTTCCATAACTTCAAAGACAATGTCATTGTTGAACGTATCTTTAAAGGTATTCGTCCGGCAGTGGTTGCATTGATCGCCGCTCCTACATTCAGTATGGCAAAATCAGCCAAGGTAAACCGATACAATATCTGGATACCCGTCGTATCAGCATTGGTCATCTGGTTACTGGACTTCTCCCCTATTTGGGTAATTATCATTGCCGGTGTGGGAGGATACTTGTACGGACGATTGCACCGTCCGAAAGTTAAGAGTTGAAAGTTGGCTGCGAGTCATAAATCATAAATTATAAATCATAATTCTTCCATGCTTTATTTACAGTTATTCTATACATTCTTCAAGATCGGTTTGTTTGGCTTTGGTGGCGGATATGCCATGCTTTCTATGATACAGGGTGAAGTGGTCACCCGCTATGGCTGGTTGACATCACAAGAATTTACAGATATTGTGGCTATCAGTCAAATGACACCCGGACCTATCGGAATCAATTCGGCAACATATGTAGGTTTCACTGCTACTGGAAGTGTATGGGGCTCTATCATCGCTACTCTTGCAGTGGTGCTTCCCTCATTCATATTGATGTTAGCCATCAGCAAATTCTTCCTGAAATATCAGAAGCATCCGGTTGTAGAAGCCGTATTCAGTGGATTGCGTCCGGCAGTGGTCGGATTGCTGGCATCAGCAGCATTGGTATTGATGAACGCAGAAAACTTCAGTTCACCCAAAGAAGATATGTACTCATTTATTATTAGCTGCCTCATTTTCCTGATAGCTTTTATAGGAACCAGGAAATATAAAATCAATCCGATACTAATGATTGTAGTTTGCGGAATAGCAGGGCTTATATTATATCAATAAAAAAGATGAAGCTTATAGCTTCACCTTTTTTGCAACTGTTTTCGATTCATTATGCAGTCGGTCGAGTGCCGTCACCACATAACGATATTTTGTTTTCCCATTCTCATACGGCAATTTATAAAAATTATCGCGCGTAATAGCTACGATATGGGAAGGATCACTGATATCCACTTTCTCTTTTGCACCGAAGCGGTAAATTACATATTGAACAGCACGATTCATTTCATCTTTGTACTTCGGGGCTGTCCAGAACAAAAGATACCCATCTGCTGTCCACACAGGTTTTACCTTACGCACCTTATCAGGTGCTTCATTATCCATGAAATCGAATACCGGCGGTAAAGCAGGATATTTATGATATTCTA
>USSR01000395.1 GCA_900557355.1 uncultured Bacteroides sp. | reverse complement strand
GGGGTACAATGAGTCAGGGACTGAAAGGCATTCAGTCACTGACTGAATCAGGTTCACTCAACGAGTGGGAGGAAGAACTGCGGGAAAGGAAGAAATCTACTCGCTTTTTGTAAGCATAATTACTAATCGGTGAAATATACAATGAATTATCATTTACCTCATAACGGGAAAGAAACGAAACAATCCCGCCAGATTATTGGATATATGCCCAAAAACTGTTAAATTCGCAAATAGAACCAGTGCACTTCTTTCTTTTGCTTTGTTTATAGCATAGAAACTTGGATTGTTAATTTTAAAAAGCAGGATTGATGTTGAAGAGGCTCATCTTCTGTCTGTGGATATTATTACCGTTCTTTTTGTTTGCCCAAAACGAAGAGACTCATTTCACTGTACACGATAGTCTTGCCACCGGAAAGCATCAGGGAACTTTTATTAAAGCAATGAAAAAGTTCCTTAACTTCAATGATTTCGATACAACTTATATAAGCCCTAATCGCTACAACTATGCCTTAATGCTCGACCATTTCACAAATTACGAGTATTACTCCGTAGGTACCGCTGTTCCCGAACCTCAACGCCTCCGGTTCACCCCCAACCCTCGCAACAAAATAGGAGCTTACTTCGGTTGGCGCTGGATATTTTTAGGATGGTCTGTCGATACAGATGGCCTCCTTGGAAAAAAAAGTGGGAAAAACAGGGGAACAGAATTCGACCTAAGTCTCTACAGTTCGAAATTTGGAGTGGATCTTTTCTACCGGCGTACAGGTAACGATTACAAGATACACCAGGTTACAGGCTTTTCTGACCGCATTCCTTCCAACTATTCAGAAGACTTCAATGGACTGAAAGTAAATATGAAGGGATTCAACTTATATTATATCTTCAACAACCGGCACTTCTCATATCCGGCAGCCTTCAGTCAGTCTACCAACCAACGACGAAATGCGGGTTCACTGATAGCCGGTCTTTCCGTGTCCACCCACAATCTAAAATTCGATTATACTAAATTACCTGAGCTTATTCAGGAAACAATGAATCCCGGAATGAAAGTCAGGCACATCAAATACACCAATATCAGTCTCAACTTTGGATACGCCTACAACTGGGTATTTGCGCGCAACTGCCTGGCTTGCCTGTCGCTCTGCCCGGCAATCGCCTAC
Source organism: uncultured Bacteroides sp. (assembly GCA_900557355.1). Taxonomy (GTDB): domain Bacteria; phylum Bacteroidota; class Bacteroidia; order Bacteroidales; family Bacteroidaceae; genus Bacteroides. Next base: position 5,385 of record USSR01000395.1, on the reverse strand, counting down.
AAAACGTCACGTATAGAAAAGGATGCGGAAGAAGGAAACGACTGGTACAAGAACTTCAATATTGATTTCATATTGCGGGCAGGTGTGGTATACAATAATAGTAAGTACTTTGCAGGTGCTTCTTTCCTAGGCAGGACATACGACTATTATCGGGATAACTTCTCCTTAAACAACGGATTCGGCACGTTGCAAATATATGCCGGCTTCAATTTCTATCTGAAAAAGGAACACCGGAAAAAGGAATAATGGCTATAAATTTACCAGAACTTATTATGCTCGGCACTATATTCAAATCCGGCAGACTGCAATTTTCCTACAATCATCTCCTTATTTACATTCATATCATCGCAAAGTTCATCCAATGAAGAATAACAGTCACGCAATTTCATATTGATGAAGCTGAAAAGCATCATCGGGTCTTTAGGTGATTCCATCTTTCTACTAATACTTATTGATTCCGGCTGCAAAATTACAATTATCCGGCTTATTCTATTCCTCCTCAGCACCTGTTTTTTCTATCTTTAACGCAACCTTCTCTATTATTTTACTGAGTTCTTCTTCCAGTGGAATGATATTGAAATCTTCCCAGAAATGTTCGTCATACCTGAATTCTTCATCTGCAAGTACAGTACGTGTAGGCAGTCTCTCAGCACGAGGAAAGCGGGTCACATTCTCTTTATCCACCAAGCAAGTCACCATTTCAAACCAAGTATGCAAAGTCGGATTACTGAAGAAAACACGTTTTCTCTTCATTTTGAAATATAAGTCACCACGAATGTGATGGATGTAGTAAGTACCATTCCACGGTTTATACGAAATGGTATATACCACCTTTTGTGTAGTCAGGTTCACCTTCTGCGCCTGCCGGACAACAAAAATCCGCGTAGCATCTTTGATGTACTTGGGTTGCATCTCTATGCGAGCCTGTACCAAAGCTCCATTCTCCGAATCAATATACAATGCTCCACAATAAAGAGGTGCCTTGATTTCCCGCTTCTGCTCAAAATAAACCACATTGACGCATCGGTCGTCAATAAATGTAATGTCACCCGAGGTATATACATATGGGTTATCTTCTGCATCCACCGACAGGAAATCCGGCAGATCCTTAATAAAATCCAGTTGCAGGCAAGCCTGTATGCCGGCTCTAATCTTAGCTACCAGGCTATCTGTTCTCTCTCGATTATCAATCCGGCTCATCTTTAATAGTTTTACCTGATCGGATGTATTAATCTCTTGCAGAGGAGATTTATAAACTTTGAATACAGCTTCTGTCAGACTTTGGAATTTGTTCTTCAGCTGGACGCCTTCCCGATAGAAGGTAGTCAGATAAACGGGAGCTGACGAATAGTTTTCTTTGCGTCGCTCCACCATTTCCCGCAATAACTTCCTGGGTTCTACCAACCGGATCAGCACTTCTTGTAAAGGAACTATTTTGGGTTCCAGACTCAGTACATTATCCCATCCAATCAGCGTAGCTGCTTCAATATTTTGTGCAACATACCCTAAATGGGAAAAAGAAAGATTGCCACTTTTCAGGGAGTCAGGCAGATGTAGCCTGAACTCCCCATTCTTATTTGTAATATTACCTATTGAAGTGCCTTGAAGAATGACCGATGCATTTACAACGGGGTCTCCCGTTTCTTTATCACGTAAAGTTCCGGTTATGGTGAAATAAGCCGGTAGTGGAAGTAGTTCTTCCGAAGCAGTTTTTTTCCCCACAATCCTCTCCATAGGAGGCAGAATTAGGATGTGATGCCCTATCACTTTAAGTTCTAATGACCTATCACCTATGATTTCATAAATAGCCTGCCGGACCGTGCAACTTTTCCTTTTTGTCTTTACCTCAATATCATTATTCACTACCTTGCTGTCGTAAACGAAAAGGTAACCGGATTGCTCCGAAACTTTACCCAACAAGGAGTATACGGTTCCTTTCATTCCGGGCAGTCGGATCATACGTTCCAACACATCTCCCCCATCTGCTCTCATACCACAGGTTATGAAGAGTAGCCCTAAAAGGAGAATGAAGAAACGATAAAGTTTCATGATTCATATTATTAAGTTATCATTCGGATAAAATCAGTTTATCGCCTTCGCGTGAACATTTCAGACTCAACGCCCAGCAAATGAGCTCTGCCACTGTTTCGGGGGAGTTGTTTTCAAATTCAATAGTCAGCTTCCGTTTATTCAAGACCGACGATGCTACCTGTATCTGCAAAGTAGGAGCTTCAGCATTCACCACCCGCAAAATATCTTCCAGACATTCATCTTTGAAGCGTATATTCTTTGTATACTGTCTGAATTCATCGGAATCTTCTGTTTCACTCAATTGTAATTGTCGAGCCTGTAAGGTCACGGTTTTTCCGGCACTTACCAGCACACTCTGTCCCCCTTGCTTCAACGAGACCTTCACCCTGCCCCGCTGCACGGATAGCCGGAAAGAATCATCCTCATGACTGCGTACATTGAAAGCCGTACCCAGCACCTCTATCCGTACCTTCCCTGTCTCAATCAGAAAGGTTTGTTCGTGATTCTTCGCTACATCAAAGAATGCTTCTCCCTGCAAATTCACTTCCCGCTTATCCGTAGCAAAATGTTCGGGATACTGCAAAGTACTCTCTTGAGCCAGATATACCACAGAGCCATCTTCGAGCGTAGTAACCAACATGGATGCTTCACGATTTTCCTGCGTCACCAGATTAAGATTTTCCACCTCACCTCCCGACACGAACCATAAAGTAGATGCCAGATAGACAAAACCGGCAATTACGGCAGCCGAGCATTGCCGCCAGCCGCCAGTGTCCCCCATTTCAAAAGTAGCTTGCGACGCACCGCCCGTTCCTGCCCTACCTCTACGAGCAGGCGATCTTTATCCAAACGGGCATACAACCGTTCCCATGCCTCATCCGTCTTTGTCCTATTTTTATTCACTTCAGTCATTTCGTAAGAATATAATTATCTATTTCGTTTCGTAAGGTACGGAGCGCTTTCGTCATTTCGGCCTCTACTGTCTTAATGGACAGAGATAATGAAGAAGCAATCTCCGCATATTTCTTTCCTTCCATACGATGCATTTGGAATATCTGCAGCCTGCGTACCGGCAATTTATCAAGAGTATGGCGAATCAGTCCCTGCAACTCTTCATATTCCAATTGCCTGTGAGGATCAGAATTCTGTTCCAGGACATTACCTGCCAATACATACTCGCGATACCGCTCTTTAACTTCCTTGTGCTGACAATATTGTAGAGCTTCATTGCGAACAGCTTTATACAGATAGCTCTTTACAGACTGGAAAATTTGTAAATGCTCCCGATCCTTCCAAAACACGTAGAACAGTTCCTCCACTATTTCCTCGGCAGCTTCCATCTCCCCCGTAATGCCTGCGGCATACCAGCAAAGAGAGGAATAGTAATGGCGGAAGACCTCCTCAAACGCCTTTATATCGCCCTCTTTTATTTTTGTCAGTATGAAAAGTTCGTTCAGCATATCCGGGAATTATTGTTGATCTCCAAATATAGGAAAAACTATCTGAAATCTAACGGGATTGTTTTTTCAATTTGCTCACTGCATGTTCCAGAGACTCTGTGGGTTCAATAATATTATATGCTTTCCAGAAGTCCTCATTCCAATATACATCTACCATATCATAGAACACCTGTTTTTCTTTAAAAGCCTTCTTGTTTGGAATAGCTGCGAAATCATTCTTTCTATCCGTCACCACCATTTCGGAGAATACTGTATAGCCGGAAGAGAATAAACGCTTTTTCCAGTCGCACTTAAAGCGGATTTCATTCCGTATATAATTCAGATAAGTTTTCCCATTCTGCTCTTTATATGTCACCAGATAGGAGACTTCCTGCGGTCTGAATCGTAACCCAAGGGGTTTCTTATGGAGAATAGCTTCTACCGCCTTCACTCTGTTCTGCATATCCAGAGAGAACTCTGCACGGGTGAATGCCAGCTTCTCAAAATCAATATAGAGCTTCCCGTAGAACAAGGCATACATCAGACTGACTCTGGGACGGAAACTAACTACATATTGCATACGGTTATCCAGATTCACAGGTTCCTCAATTTGGAAATCATAGTAATTCAGATTTTCCGGACTCAGCAGTGCATCCCCGTTCTTCACAACATCCAGATAAATGGAGAGAGTAGGTCCACCCACTACTTTGACAGCCAGCGTATCACTTGTCTTTTGACTTAGCAAACGACGTCCCTTCTGTATCTGTACTTTGTCATTGGAGGGATCACGGTCACTATATGCTGTTTTAGCAACATCTATCACAGCTTCCGATACACTGATGTAACGGCGTCTTTTCTGTACTGTCTCCCGATAAAATGCGGTCAGTAAACTCCTATCAGGCGAATAGTTCACCGGAATCTTCTTGATGGCTTCTTCCACAAGTGCACGGGCATTATTACCAAAGATCACAATTTCACTCAGCAGATTAGGAGCCGGCAGCATCCAAATGGTAAGATCAGATATATCTTTGTTTTCTTTCAGAGAAACCTGGGAATTCAAGTATCCGATATGTGAAACTTCCAATCCCTGAATAGTCTCCGTATCCTTTATCTTCAAAGAGAACACACCATCCGCATTCGTAACGGTTCCGATGTTCGTACCGGGAACAGATACATTCACATTCTCCAGTTTTCTCTTATTATCCTTATTTTTCACCACTCCCGTGATAGTGAAATAGTTCCCGGCCTCTTCCTGTGCCCACAAAGGTGAAATATCCAATAGCAAAAATGCCATCAACCACCCAACTGTAATTCCAACTAACTTTTTCATCTTCGTATGATTTTAAAGGTGAACAATTCTTGTTTTCTACTTATAAGATCGTCCAGCAAAGAAAAACCCTACAGATTTTGGAAGAAAAAAGTAAGTAAAATATTTCCAGTACAAAATATTTCTGACAGTATCACACGAGGCCGCTTTATTATAAAAGAATACAAAAAGAAGAAATAAGTAACTGCTAATATGAACTTTGATCCTCTACTATTGTTCATATGCGATCAATAAGTAAATTATTCACCTTACAAAACATTTAACAGCTATGAGAACAGTTCATCTGATAGTTATTCATTGTTCCGCAACAAAGGAGAATGAAACTTTTACGGAAATGGAGTTAGAGAAATCACATCGGCAACGTGGACTTAATGGTATTGGTTATCATTATTACATCCGAAGGGATGGAAATATTAAAAGCACACGTCCAGTCCGAAAACCCGGTGCTCACGCCCGAGGACACAATCTTGACAGCATTGCTATATGTTACGAAGGTGGACTTAATCAACGTGGAGTTCCCAAAGATACACGCACGGAATGGCAAAAACACTCCATGATCGTTCTGATAAGAGCGCTGCTCACCGACTT
>USSR01000394.1 GCA_900557355.1 uncultured Bacteroides sp. | reverse complement strand
CCGTAGTGCTTTGCAGTGTGACTTCTATGTCGATATGTGCACAAGAGAGCTTATCACTGTCAAACGGGAAAATAAATATTTTATGGGAAAAGCATGAAGGTAAATGGGTAATGACATTGTTTGAAGGAAAAACCCCCGAAGGATATAAGATGTTTGGTCGTCCTTCGGGGAAATATAACCTCATTTATGACAATGTAAAGCCGACCATAAAACCTTTAGCTATCGTAGAGAATGGAGATACATTAGACTTTCCTGAACAAACATTCAGATATGTGAAGCCTGATTTCTTGAGAGCCATCTCTGCGGTTCCTATGAATAGAGCTGGTAGATACTCCACCTTCTTCCCCGATAGGGGATGGAAGGAAGGAGGAACAGTTGTGTTTGAGCATCCGACGGAATATGGAGTCTATAAGGCAAAATGGGAGTTTGATGACAAATATCATTCTGATATCAATGTCGAAATATCATTGACTGTGAATCAAGAAGGATATTATTCCCTACCTACTCCTACCATAAGTACTTTGGTTGAAGATGATCTTGGATGGGGAATCGTACCAGGATTTTATCAGGGGAATCAACTGCAAGAATCATTCCCTTTATCCTATGTTTATGCACAAGGGCTACCTAAATATCCGGTGTTATGCCGTGAAAGTACCATTACTACAATGGCTTCTATCATGAGTAATAAGGCAGGTATGACAATGGCCATAATTCCGGAGCCTGGTCAGGATAGGAATCCTTATGAGAAAGATGAGGTGACTCATGTGAAGTCATGGAATATTGCTTTGTCGCATATGAATCGTGAGTTGCAATTGACTCCGATGGCATATCATCCGGTGTTAGGTGAGAAAGGCTCTTATCTGAAGAAGGGAGAAACGGCTAAGTTCAGAATCCGTATAACTCTTCAGGATTCGGACTGGTATACGGTATATAAACATGCTGTGTATGATATTTATCATTTGGACTATTCTTTCAAGTTAAAAGAAAACAAGCAATCGTTGACAGATCGTTTGATGAAGTTGTATGATTATGTTATGGATGATAAGACAGCTTTATGGAATGAAGAAATGTATAAAGGGAAAAAGATTATTGCCCAGTCTTATATGTCGGGAGTTTCCGGAGCTGATAAAGATGCTATGAAAAATTCGGATATAGGAGCCGTATGGATGCTGGCTAAGTTGACTCAGGATTCATTGATGAAAGAAACACGTATTCCCGGTATTAGGAATTTCAAGATATTGCAGCAGGCTCGTGAAGGATTTTTCAAGGGAGCTGTAGAAGGGCAATATTATCTGGCTAAATCAAAAAGATTCACAGAAGAATGGGGAAGCCATTTTGAACCGGTGGCTATCACTTATTATACTATGGCGGATTTGGGAAATATCTTACTGTTTGAGCCGGATAATAAGGAAATTCTAGAGCTTTTGAAAAATGGGGCAGAAAGACTATTAGACTGGCAACAGCCAGAAGGTAATTGGGTGGTTGCATACGATCATACAACACATAAACCTATTTATACAGATTTGACAGATCTGCGCCCTACTTTTTACGGATTAATCATCGCATATAAGATTTTGGGGGATAAAAAATATCTTGTTGCAGCGGAGAAAGCTGCTGACTGGTTGATAGACCATTCCATCCAAAAAGGACATTTCTTAGGTGTCTGCGGAGATGCGAGGTTTGTGAACGATTTTGCTACGATACAAATTGCCGGTGCTATGCTTGAACTGTACGAGTTGACCTCTGTGCAGAGATATTTGGATGCTGCAATTAAAACGGGCAAGATGTATACTACTTCTATCTACACTCATCCGATACCGAGCCGGGATATTAAATATTTGAATGGGAAAAAAGTGGAAGATTGGCAATTGAGTCAGGTGGGGTTAAACTTTGAACACGGTGGTTCAATGGGCTCTGCAGTAAATGCCGGACCTATTTTGCTAACTAGCCATTGTGCCTTTTTCCTTAAATTATATTCACTCACAAAAGATGAAATCTTTCGTGATATGGCTCGTTTGGGAGCCTTGGGGAGAGATGCTTTTGTGAATGAAGAAACCGGAGTAGCCTCTTATTACTGGAATCGTTTTGACCATGGAGCAGGACTTTTCCCACATCATGCCTGGTGGCAGATCGGATGGATTTATGATTATCTACTTGCAGAAGCGGAGTTACGTTCAAATGGCAAGATCTCTTTTCCGCGAGGGTTTATGACACCTAAGGTCGGAACTCATAGAACAGCCGGATTTGCATCAGGAATAGTGGACGGAAAAAAAGCAAGTCTGATTCTTCGCAAAGATTTGGTCAGCGTGGATAATCCTAATGTGGATTATATTACAGCGGAAAGTGAAGACGGGAGTGTGTTATTTGTAGTGTTACTTAATAATCAGGCAAAAGAAAACAATTTAAATATGATTGTTAGGTCTTCACAGCTTGCATCTGATAAGGAAATGAAAGATTATACTAAACAGGTAAAACTGAATGCTTTTGGATATAAAATAATAAAAATAAAATTGTAGGATGGGAAAGAAAAAACTATTATTGATATATCTGGCTTTATTACCGATAATCAGTTATGCGAAGATCGTGTTGCCTAATATCCTGAATGATAACATGGTGTTGCAACAACAGACGAGCGTTAAGTTATGGGGAAAGGCAAATCCCAATAAGAAGGTTAAAGTACTTCCTTCATGGAATGAGATAGAATATTCTACCATAGCAGACGCTGATGGCAAATGGATGGTAACCGTTTCTACTCCTAAAGCGGGAGGGCCGTATGAGATAAGATTTACTGATGGAGAAGAGTTGACCTTGAAAAATGTATTGATAGGGGAAGTGTGGTTTTGTTCCGGTCAGTCAAATATGGAAATGCCTGTGCGGGGATTTGAGTTTGAATTTGTAGAAGGAGCTAATGATATGATAGCGACAGCTAATGAGTCGACCCCTATTAGGATGTTTTCTTCAGATTTTAATGAGAAAGGTTGGTTTAGACAATATAGTAAAGTGCCGCTTGATAATTGTAAAGGAGAATGGTTTACGAATACGTCTAAAAATGTAGCTCCGATGAGTGCAGTCTCGTACTGTTTTGCGAGATATTTGCAACGGGCTTTGAATGTGCCTGTAGGGATTGTAGTCTCTTCATGGGGAGGCTCTACTGTTGAGGCTTGGATGAGCGAAGAAACGGTCCGTCCTTTTGGAGTGGATTTATCTCATCTGAACGATGACAAAGAAGTCGCTAAACCGGTTCAACAGAAGCCATGTGTACTATTTAATGCGAAGGTGGCTCCCTTGACTAACTTTATGATTAAAGGAATGATTTGGTATCAGGGAGAAAGTAACAGACATAATATAGAACAGTATGCGAGAATGCTTCCTGTTATGGTAGATGACTATCGCAAGCGTTGGAGTTTGGAGAGACTTCCTTTCTATTATGTGGAAATAGCTCCTCATGCTTATGGAGATGCAAATGGCACGTCGGCTGCTTATTTTCGTGAGATGCAGCAACAGCTGATGCAAGTGATCCCTAACTCGGGAATGGTATCTACGATGGATATCGGGAGTCGTGACTTTATTCATCCTCCTAAGAAAGAAGAGGTAGGCAAGAGGCTTGCTTATTGGGCATTGGCAAAAGAATATGGGGTGGATAATCTTGGATATAAGACGCCGGTTTATAAATCAATGGAGGTAAAAGAAGGGAAAGTTTACATTGCATTTGATAATGCTCAAGGTAAAGTGCATCCAATTAACCGGCCTCTTTCCTCACATGAGATCGCAGGTAAAGACCGGAAATTTTATCCGGCAGAAGCAATCGTAGATTTGGCAACGAAACAACTTCAGGTTTGGAATAAAGAGGTTTCCGAACCGGTGGCAGTGCGTTATGCCTTTCATAATTATGCGGAAGCTTCCCTTTTCGATTATTATGGTTTGCCGGTGGCACCATTCAGAACTGATAAATGGTAGAAATATATGATAACATCAGCACGAATTTTAATTATAATATTCATCTTGTGCTTTTCTATACAGGCAAAGGCGCAAGATAAGACAATAGAGCAGAAAGTAGACTCTATATTAAATTTGATGACTTTGGAAGAGAAAATCGGGCAATTGAATCTTTATGCCGGAAGGATGAATCCTACTGGTCCGATAACAATGCGCGATGATGATGATGAAGCAATCCGGAGAGGAGATGTAGGGATGGTCTTTAATATTGTAGGTGCTAAACGTACCCGTGAGATACAACGTATAGCGGTGGAGGAATCACGTCTTAAGATACCTCTTTTAATCGGATTTGATGTGGTACATGGGTATCGTACAATCTTCCCGATACCTTTGGGCGAGTCGGCAAGTTGGGATTTAGACCTGATGAGACGTACAGCACGCGCTTCTGCCGATGAGGCTTCGGCTATGGGAATTCATTGGACCTTTTCGCCAATGGTGGATGTTTGCCGTGATGCCCGCTGGGGGCGTATTATGGAGGGAGGCGGTGAAGATCCCTACCTAAATTCACTGATTGCTAAAGCCAAAGTTGAAGGGTACCAAAGGAAGAACCTGAAAGAGATGGGTGCATTAATTGCATGTGCAAAACATTTTGCAGCGTATGGAGCAACGATTGACGGAAGAGACTATAATACGGCTGATATTAGTGATGTGACCTTGCGCAATGTTTATTTACCACCCTTTAAAGCTGCGGTGGAAAGCGGGGTACATTCATTGATGGCGGGTTATCATGAATTAAATGGCACACCGACCTCTGCTTCTTCTTATCTTATGACGGATATATTGAGAAGGGAGTGGAATTTTGACGGTTTTGTTGTTTCAGATTGGGGATCGATTCGTGAGGTTGCTATGCATGGATTCGCAGAAGACAGGAAAGATGCGGCTATGAAGTCTTTCAATGCAGGATTGGATGTGGATATGGAGTCATCTGCTTATTTGAAGCACATGAAGGAGCTGGTTCAGGAAGGTAAAGTCAGCGTGAAACAGATCGAAAATTCAGTCCGGCATGTCTTACGGATGAAGTATGCTACGGGGGTGATGGACGATCCTTATCGTTATTGTAGTCAGGAACGGGAAGATACTGTCATTCTGAAGAAAGAATATCTGGAGTTGGCTCGTGAGGCTGCCTGTAAGTCAATGGTATTACTCAAAAATGAGAACCAATTATTACCGTTGTCGGAAAAACTGAAATCTGTCGCTATCATAGGTCCTTTGGCTGATTCGAAAAAAGATATGCCGGGTAGTTGGTCGAAGAGTTGTGATCCTAATGATATGCAGACCTTTCTGGAGGCAATAACGGAACGTTATGGCAATAAGATGAAGATTAATTATGTGAAAGGCTGTGAGGTAGAAGGAGATGAACGCTCCGGTTTTGCGGATGCGTTGAAAGTGGCGGCTAAAAGTGATGTGATTGTAGCAACAATGGGGGAAGCAAAAGAATTGAGTGGGGAGGCGTCGTCCAGAAGTAATCTCTCTTTGCCAGGAGTGCAGGAAGAGCTATTAAAAGAGTTGAAGAAGTTAGGAAAACCGATTGTCTTGGTTCTTTTTAATGGGCGTCCGCTAACTATACCATGGGCATCCGGAAATATGGATGCTATCTTAGAGACTTGGTTCCCGGGAAATCAGGCTGGAAATGCGATTGTCGATGTTCTGTTCGGACAATTCAATCCGCAGGGAAAATTGACCGTTTCATTTCCGCGAACGGTGGGGCAGGTTCCTATTTTCTATAATCATAAAAATACGGGGCGTCCGGAAGGATTTTATGAATCTGTTTTTATCACGAAATATCTGGATAGTCCCAATCAGCCTTTGTTTCCTTTTGGCTATGGTTTATCTTATACCACATTTGAATATTCTGAAATACAGATGGAAGATAAGCAGTTGACAAGAGATGGAAAGCTGAATGTATCTGTAAAGGTGAAAAACACCGGGAAATATAAAGGAACTGAAACGGTGCAACTTTACATAAGAGATTTGGTAGCTTCTGTAACCCGCCCGGTGAAAGAACTGAAAAGCTTCCGGAAAGTAGAGTTAAAACCGGGTGAAGAAAAGAAGGTAGAGTTTGTAATAACGGAGAAAGACCTTCGATTTTGGAATGATAAAAAGCAGTTCATATCTGAACCGGGTAAGTTTCATTTGTTTATAGGCACCGATTCAGAGAATGTGAAAAAAGCCGAGTTTGTGCTTTTATAGTTAGGATAATAAAAAATGACGGATGATGAATTCAAGAATAGTGTGGTTGTCGGTTTGTATGGTATGGGGAATATTCTCTTCATGTAATACAGATAGAGAACGAAAAATAGATTATACGCGATATGTGAATCCCTTTGTTGGAAATGCTGATAATGGTCATACTTTTCCTGGAGCTTGTGCTCCTTTTGGCTTGATACAAGTAAGTCCTGAAAGTGGCAATGGTTCATGGCGTTATTGTTCCGGATTTAATTACGATGATGATTCTATTGCAGGATTCTCGCAAACTCACCTAAACGGTACAGGAGTTCCGGATTTAGGTGATATTCGAATGTTGCCTTTTAATCAGAATCTTCAGGGTGAGCGATTCTTCTGCCGTTATGAGCGTGAGACACAACT
>USSR01000393.1 GCA_900557355.1 uncultured Bacteroides sp. | reverse complement strand
AAACTCTACTTAGTACTTTGGATTTTGTATTAAATTGGAATTTTCTGTTACATATTTACGTTGTAATGGTAAATAATAGTGATGCTCAGCAAATACCCGTTTTACATTCCCTTGGCAATTTTCAATCAAATATCCAAACGTATTCCGATTTTTAATATAATAAGCTTTTAAACGATGAAAAACACCTGTAAGTTGTGTATGAGCAGTACGCCATCTACGCAAATCCCAAAAACGTATACCTTCAAAAGCCAATTCAATTCTTCGTTCATGGCGGATTTTTTCTAAATCAATAAAAGCGTGTTCTGGCATACCCGCTCTTTTCCGTATTTCGTTAACAGCTATTCTAGCTTCTTCGATCCGATCTGTATCACCTAATTCAAAGGCTGCTTCTGCCAAGTTTAGATATATTTCTCCTAAACGGTAAATAATAAAGTCGGTGTCAGATTTTCCTTTAGATATTCCTCGCTCCTCTGTTAGATATTTCTTTATACAAAATCCTGTTTGGGTAGCACCTGCCGCTGTATTATTCACATCTTTTCCTCTACCTGATAAACTGTTATCTCTTTTATCTGTATTTATATTACTTTTAATAGTAAAATAATGCGTTTCCACAGGAGTATCAATCCAAAAGGTTTGGTTATAAAGAATGGTCGCATGGAAACGGGGATCTTTATTTTTATACAGCTCTTTGGTATCTATCTCTTGATTGTAATTTATAGAGCTTCCAGAAGCTCCATCTATAAATTCATACGCATCTACCATTTCTAAAGTAGGGTTAATTCCACTTGCAACCCAAGGTTTATAGGATATTGGCTGATTATTATAATCATAATCCTGTCCAAAATCATTCTTAGTAAATTTTTTAGCCCAAATAACTTCACTATTGTCTTTTTCTAAAAACAAATATTGATAATTTTTGCTCTTATCATCATATTTCTTAAACAAACTGAACCCGCCTTCTGCCAATATTCTTTTGGAGGCTTTGTAAGACTCCTCAAAGTAAAAATCCGCATCCGTAGCCGGTACTCCCAAAATGCCATCCAAATCCATCTTGCCGTAGCGGGCTATGCTTCCCGCATAAAGCATGGCCCGGCTTTTTAGAGCCAATGCTGCAAAGCGGCTGACACGACCCTTATTCGCTGCGTCATAAGAAGGAGGTAAAATACCAATAATTTCATCCAACTCTTTACGTACAAACTCATATACTTCTTTTTCTGTATTTCTGGAAGGATATATATCTTCGTCTCCTATTTGCTGAGGTTCAGTGATAATAGGTACGCCACCCAATCTCATGGCAAGGTTAAAATAATGCAGTGCTCGCAAAAAGCGACATTCAGCCATACGACGGTTTTTAAAATTCTCATCCAAAGTACTATTTTTCATATTTAACAAAAATTCATTATAACCACGTATAACATCATAATCCCACATACCAACATAAGTATCATCACTTATATTATCAGGGGTTATAACTCCTAAAGTAAAAGTATTTAAAAGATTACTCCATCCAAAACAAGTACGAGCTTCGTCCGTAATTACACTTAAACGTGACTGACGATCGAACATTGCATTTACATTTGTAACTCCATATAAGTGGGTCAAATTAGCATCTGCCAAATTTTCATCATTCCATACTGTTGCATCCGAAATGATATTAATGGGTTCTTTATCCAAAACATTACATGAATTGGTAAGACCTGCTAAAAGCAACAAAACAAAATATCGCAATTTCATATTTTATTCATATTAAAAATTCATACTAACTCCCACAGTGAGTGTTTTTACCTGTGGATAATACCAACCGTTTCTCGTATTTGATTCTGGATCTTTATATTTCACATTTGTAAATGTCAACAAATTATTTCCACTAATAAATAATCTTAGATTATTTATTCCAGCCTTTTGAATCCAACCTTCAGGAAATGTGTAATTTAATTGTAGATTCTTCAGGCGAATGTAATAAGCATTTTGTTGTACCCAAAATGTCGATTGATAGGTATTTGGATGTCCTTTTGAAAACCTTGACCGAGGTAATTCTGCATTGGGGTTCGGATTATCTTCTGTCCAACGTTTTTCCCAAAAAGCATAAGGGGTCATATTATCTCCAAAAGGCATCACAAACTGCTCACTATTAAATACAGAATAGTTGGTAGCACCCTGAAATAAAAGATTAAACGACCAATTTTTATAGGTAAAATCTCCATTCAGTCCGAAGAAAATTTCAGGGTTGGCATTTTTTCCTATTTGAACCTCATCTTTCCAGTTGATTACCCCATCTTCATTTTGATCTACATAGCGAATATCTCCAGGGCGGATTACATGCTTATGTGCGCCATTTGTAATGTCTGCCCAACCATCAATTTCTTCTTGTGAAGAAAACAATCCGTCCGCTTCATATCCCCATGCAATATTAGTCCATTGACCTGTAAGGTTATAACGGTGTTCTTGCAACGGATCCGTCCGTTCCACTTCGTCATAATGTACCCATTTAGAACGTGCCCATGATACATTTGCCTTTATATCATAAATTAAGTTTCCTATTTTGTTAGCATGTCCCAACATCAGTTCAAAACCGCGAGTATCCTGCTTGTTTATATTTTCTTCCGGTAGGGAAGCACCAAACGTACTGGGCAGGCTGTGTGCACGTGTAGCGAGCATTTTTGATTTCAAGCGATAGAACACGTCCACTTCCGTATAGAATTTGCGGTTGAAGATAGAATAATCGATTCCCACGTTGTAGGTAGTGGTTTCTGCCCAACGAGCATTTGGGTTTGCAAGCCCTTTGGATTTTAACCCTTTACTGATAGCCTCCCCTGTATCAAAAATCCAGCTATTCCCAAATATATATCCTGTCAAATAATTAAAATTAACATTTGCTTCATCACCAGTTTGTCCGACAGACAGACGTAACTTAAAATTATCTACATTCTTAAATCTGTTCTTGAAGAAGGGTTCTTCGCTGATGCGCCATGCCGCAGATACTCCCGGGAAAAAGCCCCAACGATTGTTCTTAGCGAATTTAGCCGATCCGTCCACTCTTCCTACAAAATCTATCAGATAACGGCTTTCGTATCCATATCCCAATTTAAATACGTAGGACATGCGCCCACCTTCCGAAGCACTTCCACCATTGTTTTTATTTTCATCCGAACCGGCAAACATTTCATCCACTTCCGTAGAAATAAAACCTTCCCGGTAAGCAAAGAAATTATCATTCTTATCAGCTTGCGCCTCCACCAATGCTAAACCAGTAATATGATGCTTTTCTGCAAAAATACGATCGTAATTCAATTTGAACATTGAATACCATAACCAATCCTTTGTATATTCTTCATTCAAAGAGTTTTGTCCTTTATTAAATTGACCAGTAGTAATATATTCATTCGCATCATAATTATAATCATAACATTCAAAACTCGTATTAAATGTCTTGACAAATTTATTATTTAACCTATAGTCAAATTTTCCATCAGCTGATAAACCTTTAATCCATTTATTAAAATTTAAGTTCACTGAAAAAGTACCTCTTACTGAACTAAAATCTTCATCCGAATAACCAGAATAATCGCGTTCAGAAATCATCAAAGGATTTGCCCAAAGAGCATCATAAGCAGCATTAGTAGGTTTAGAAGAGTCTGGCCAATAAACTGGAATTATAGGTCTAGCCGCTTGAATGGATTTCATTATAATACTCATATTTCTTCCTGGCAAATCTCTATATTCTAATCTCCCACTAAAATCAGCAGATAGACGTAATACCGAATTTATCTGTGCATCAATATTTGAGCGGAAACTGATCCTGTTGAAATTGATGTCGTCTGACCGCAGCAAACTTTTCTGGTTCAAATAACCTAAAGACAAGAAATAAGATACTTTATCTCCACCTCCACGGACACCCATATTTATATCATATTTTGGGGAAATACTTTTCAACGTCTCTTTTCGCCAATCAGTATTGGGATAACGTGGATCTGTGCCTGCATAAAACTTTTCTATTTCTTCCGGTCTATAAGTAGGATTATCTCCGTTAACAATATTTGCCTCGTTCATTAGCTCTGCATATAAACCTGAACTCGCCATTTCAATGATTCGTGTAGGAGCAGAGAATCCGACGTTGACATTTAAGTTAAACTTGGGCTTTCCTTTTTTCCCTCTTTTGGTTGTAACCAAAATAACTCCATTGGCAGCCCTAGAACCATACACTGCAGCCGAAGCATCCTTTAGAATTGAAATATTTTCAATCTCATTAGGATCCATAAAGCCAAAACTCTGTTCGATACCGTCTACTAATACCAGTGGAGTTCCGAAACCACGGATATTCAATTCAGCACCATCGGCACCGGGCTGTCCTCCCCGGTTCATAACCTTCAATCCCGGAACCAGACCTGCCAGAGCGGACGTGACATTTCCCACAGCTTTTGAAGCCAGTTTATCGCCTTCAATGGAGCCTACTGCTCCCGTCAGGTTCACCTTCTTCTGAACACCGTAACCTACTACCACTACATCATCCAATATTTCAGAATCCGGTTCCAGGTTTATATTCAAGGATGTTTGTCCCCTATAAGCAATTTCCTGTGTCTGATAGCCGATATATGAAAAAACAATGGTCCGGTTTCCTTGCGGAATCTCGATTTTGTATTTTCCATCTATATCCGTGGCAACACCGATAGTGGTACCCTTGACCAGGACATTGACACCGATTGCAGGCATGCCTTGTTCATCCAACACCACTCCGGTCAGTATACGCTTTTGTAACGCTTCTCTTTTTTCAGCCTGCATGGATATCACCGAACAAGCTAAAAATATCAATAAAAGCCATGCTTTCCTTTTAATTGCATTTTTCATAAACTGATACATTATTAATTAAACAAAAGGTTATTTTCTCGTTTTTTTCTCTATGTTTACTTTCTCATCCAGCAGCTTGGCCAATTTCTTTACCATTTTCGGATATTTGTTATAAAGATTGGTGGTCTGATATGGATCCTTTTCAAGATTGTACAGTTGTCCTTGAGGAGCATCCGGCTTCACTTTGGCATTTTCAATGTCGCTGTTCACCTGATGGGTAAGCTGGAACACAGCGGCTCCTCCAAATGTATGAGTTCCTATCTTCTTTCCTCCGAATCCCCCGCCATTTTGGGCAGGTATGTACACCCAGTTGTCCTTGCGGATTGACAGGTGGCTCTTGTGCGAAGGACAGATGATAATGTGGTCTCTTATCTGCTTCTTGGAATTTCCGGTAATGGCGGGGAGCATATTGAAGCTGTCCGGACCGTCGTTTTCTTTCAACTCATATCCCGTGAGTGCCGCCATGGTGGCCAGCAGGTCCACATTGCTCATTAGCATATCCGAAGTGCTTCCCGCGGGAATCTTGCCCGGCCATCTTGCTATCATCGGAATGCGGTGTCCTCCTTCCCATGCCTCGAATTTGAAGCCCAACAGTTTGCCGTTCATGTGATGTCCCGCCTTCCAGGCGTCTTGTCCGCCACGATTCATCATGGCGCCATTGTCGCTGGTAAAGATAAAGAGCGTGTTGTCCGCCAGTCCTTCTTCCTCAAGGGTTTTCATTATTTCTCCAACAATCCAGTCAAGTTCGTGGATGGAGTCGCCATATCTTCCCGCCTGGCTGGTTCCTACAAAACGTTCGGCCGGAGTAAAAGGGTGGTGAATGTTGGTGGTTGCGTAGTAAAGGAAGAAGGGAGCGTTCTTATGGTCCTTTATCCACTGCACGGCTTTTTCTTTGAGGGTGGTGCCTACTTCCCGGTCTTTATATAATTTGTGGGCTGCCACTGCACCGCCAATGTCCTTTAGGCCGAATTTCTCGTCAAACTCTTCTGTTTCCGCCTTTTTCCCACGTACGAAAGGGTCATCGGGCGTATAGCCTACCACATGATGGTTTTCTACGTATACGAAAGGCGGGTGGCTGTTCAGGATAGGCACTCCGAAGTAGTAGTCGAATCCTAATTCCAGGGGACCGGGATACAATTTCTTGTTCCAGTCCATAGGCTTTTCCGTCTGGAATCCCAGATGCCATTTGCCGATGATAGCTGTAGAGTAACCGGCATGCTTCATTACATCGGCGATAGTAGTCCTCGCCGTATCCACCTGTAGCACTTCATTCATGAATATAGGCGCCCACATTCCTTTGCGGCAAGGGTATTCGCCGGTTATCAACCCGTATCGGGAAGGTGAGGAAACGGCTGAGGAGGAGTGCGCGTCCATAAAGCTGCGGCCTTCCTGAGCCAGGCGGTCGATATTGGGAGTCTTTACTTTGGTGGCTCCGTAGCATCCTATATCTCCATATCCCAAGTCATCCACATTCAGTATGATAACGTTGGGTTTACCGTTCTCCGTAGTTTTTTCTTTTGCCAGGCCGGGCAGGCTCATCAGGCCGAGACCTATACTGACCGGAATAATTCTGTTTACTTTCATGATAATTAAATTTTAGATTTATGAATAAGAGGTTTTTGCCAATTGCAGGTATTTTCTATAAAGTATTTCATAGATTTTCTTTCTTTCGGTATCCGGTCTATATTCTATTTCAATATCCGACCCCATATACCTCATCGCTTCCCCAACCGTGGAGTAAACTCCTG
>USSR01000392.1 GCA_900557355.1 uncultured Bacteroides sp. | reverse complement strand
CTTGTAAACACCTGCTGCGCCTTGCCAGTTCATAGATACATCAATGCCTTTCCAATCGGCTCCCATTACAAAACCATAGTTGAATACCGGCAAGTTGTAAGATGCCATCGGATGATTGTCCTCACCATTTATGATACCATCACCGTTCCAGTCCTTGTAATAATAGTCACCAGGTAAAGTTCCCTGCCCATATCCACCACCAGTAAGGTCGTGATAGCGAATTTGTTCATAGCTGCTGAAACGTCCTCCTTCTTCATAAGAGAACCAGATATCTTTGTTGCGTCCAGATACATCGCGACGCCTCCATGCATCCATAGAGTTGCTGGCCTGACTATCCAAACGATAATCCCAACGATTCTTTGTGGCAGAAATTTGTCCGCCTACCCAATAGTTCACATCACCCACACGATTCCGGTGATTCAAACTGATCTCCCAACCGAAAGTCTGGTCAGCATTTAAGTTCTCTTGAGGTAAATTTGCACCAACTGTACCCGGAACAACCGTTGAAGCTGTAGCAAGCAAACCTTCACGCTTACGCTTAAAGAATTCGACCGTACCACTCAATTTTTGATTCCAAAGGTCGAAATCTAAACCCAAATTCACCGTTTTTGAAGTATACCAAGTCTTATCTGGATTCGGAATGGCAGTTGGCTCTACACCAGTCATCAAAATGCCGTTATAAAACCAAGCGATCCTGTCTTTATTAATATTATAAGCCACCGCTGTTTCAGGATAAGTACCTGCAGCACCATCATCACCCATCTTTCCCCAAGAACCGCGAAGTTTCAAGTTGGTAAGGAAAGGGACTAACTCTTTCACAAATGGTTCTTCACTAATACGCCAACCGGCAGATACACCCGGGAAAAATCCCCATCGGCCATCTTTCGGATAGCGAGACGAACCATCTTCACGGAAAGAGAAATCTACCATATAGCGACCTTTGTAGTCATAGGTCAGTTTACCGACATAGGCCTGTCGGGTTACATCACCTGCACCACCCATAGAACCAATCTGGCCTTCTTCTTCACCATAAATCAAGTATTCACCTACCAACTGCATGACACGTTGTGCATAGAAACTATCCCAATTGTTATACTGCTCTTCAAACAATACCATGGCACTCACATTATGATCACCGAACTTACGGGCATAATTCAAAGAGAGTTGCATTGTTGTTGCGTATCCCGGATCAGTGCTACGGCGCAAATTGCTGTCAGGATTACGTTCAAAGCTTTCCAAAGTACCATCTTCTCTCCTGTTATACAATTTATACGGACGTTTGTATTGTGTATTATTGGTAGAAGAATAATCATAGCTATAAAAAGCTTTTGCATTCAAACCCTTTACGCCTGGAATGTCGTAAGTCAATGTCAAGGAACCATTAAAGTTAACACGTTTCTCACGGCGATAACCGGTGAGATCACTATTGATAGCAGCTACAGGGTTTTCAGGTTCGCCCATTTCACTATCCCAGGCAGGATAGTTATGATCACCGTCTACATAAGCTTCTGAAGTCGGACGGTAAGTCCAAGCTTTCTTATATACGCTCCAAATATCGGTAAACGGTTGGTTCTTTTCATCCATATAACCACTAGCCTGTACAGAAGCCTTCAAACGGTTAGTAATTTTTGCATCAATATTGCTACGGAAATTCCAACGATCGTAATTCAAAGAACCACTTTTATAAGAACCTTCCTGTTTCAAATAACCGAGATTAAAGAAGTAGTTCACTTTTTCCGAACCACCGTTCACACTGATATTGTACTGTTGCTGCGGAACATTATCATCGAATAATTCTTTTGTCCAGTTCGTACTTTTCTTCTTTCCGGTACTATACTCCATCATTTGTTCCCAAGTATATTTAGCAGGAGTACGGTTAGGATAAGTATTGTCGCCGAAAGCATTATAGTATTTTTCATTGATAAGCAGCATGTGGTCTGCGGCACTTGCAGTCTGTGGCACATAAAGGAACTGTTGCCAACCATAATTAGCAGAGAACGTAATGTCGAACTTACCATTAGAAGCTTCACCACGTTTAGTAGTAACCAAAATTACACCATTAGCAGCACGCACACCATAGATAGCTGCAGAAGCATCTTTCAATACAGATACATTATCAATTTCATTGGCATCCATACGAGAGAAATAAGCCTTGTCACGAGGAACGCCATCAACCACAATCAGCGGTTCACCCATACCACGAATATCAAGGGCATTGTCAAATTCACCAGGCTGCGAACTCTTTTGGAAAATACGCACACCAGGAATCTTACCTGAAAGCATATTTACCACATTCTCATTCTTGGTAATAGCAATTTCCTTATTATTAATGGCAGAAACCGCACCTGTCAATGTAGCTTTCTTCTGTGTACCATAACCTACAACCACGACTTCGTCCAAAGCTTGACTATCTTCTTGTAGTGTAATCTTCAAAGTGGTCTTATTTGCCGTAACCACAGCATCCACATAGCCGATAAAAGATACTGTCAATTTTTCATTAGCATCGGCAGCTATCTCAAATTCACCATTAATATCGGTTATGACACCTCGAGTGGTCCCATTGACCCGAACATTAGCTCCAATGACAGTCTCACCCGTCTGATCGACCACAGTACCGCGAACGATGCGGTTCTGTGCCGACATAGGTAATGCTGTCAAGAGACATAAAAGTGCAACCATCATCGCTTTCCATGAAAGGGATGCACTTTTCTCTATATTAGATATTTGATGTTTCATATTTAGATTTTCTATTTATTAAAGAAATCCTCATTTACAGTTTATTCCGGTATTGTTGTACCTTCCGGCATCACACGACGGTTAAAGAAGAAGAAACCAAACTGATCGGCTTTGTGAAGTTTCTTCCAGCCATAAGCATACTCATAAACTGCAGCAATGGCAAAACGGAAGCCATAACCTGTATAAGTATCATTGAGCGTAATCTTACCAGTCTTTTGATCCATTGTCACGCCACCATATTTTGCAAATCCAGCTTCGTATACTTCAGGATCCTCTCTATGTGCATCATTAAAGCCACCTACAATTTCATCTCCTCCATTAACTTCCTTACCTGTAGCCGGATTCATCCATTTGCCATATGCTTCCGGTACCAAAATAGAGATACCACGGAAATACCAGTATATACCACGAGAGAATTGTGCATACTTCTTTGCAATATCATCCATTACCAGTGTGTTTCCATCGCAAAAAAGAACAGTTTCACCATCAGCTGTTTGCACCTGATAATTAGCATTAGCCCAATTCTCCAAGAAACTCTTTCCCCGGTGAGTGATTTCAGCATAGTCTTCTTCCCAATTTGTAAATGTGTTCTGAATATCAATCACCTGAGCACCTAAAGCCAAACTCTTTGTACGTCCGCCCCACTCGCCTTCATACTCTTCGTTAAATGTACTGGCAAAATCAACGTCAGCCAATTCATCGTTTATGCAAACATAAATTTTAGCCTTCACTACATCGTCAGCCAAAACATTAATCAAGAAGCCTTTACGGTCTGCATTCTCATTAAAACTGGTTCCTGGTCTTTCACTAAATGCCCATGTACCATCTTTTTTCAAACTCTTACTAAGAAGTTCCTGTTTTTCCTGCGCTTGTCCTCCTGGTTGTTTGCCACTACTTGCAACTACAAATTCTGCATTAGCCGGAAGCTCACTGAACAAATCTTTGAAATTAAGAGCAACCAAAAGATCAGAACCTTTAATTGTCATTTCCTTAAAACCATCCGCAAGATCTTGGGGATTATAATCCGCTTTAATCGTAACACCTCCTAAATCTTCAGCTATGGAAAAAAAGTCATCAGACACTTTCACAGTAAAGTAATTAGAGCCAATAATCGTTCCTTTTAAATTCAACTGAAGAGATACTGCATAAGTTTTTCCAGCTTCCGCTTCACCAAGAGCCTTAATAGGTACTTTTATGAAATCGCCTTCCAATGTCACATCTCCGCTCACTTTAAACTGTTCACCATCAGCAGCACGAGTAAGCACATGAGATTCAGCAATTGTAAATTCAGCACCATCCAAGCTTTTGAGAGCCGGTCTTGCCA
This sequence comes from uncultured Bacteroides sp., assembly GCA_900557355.1. Classification (GTDB taxonomy): domain Bacteria; phylum Bacteroidota; class Bacteroidia; order Bacteroidales; family Bacteroidaceae; genus Bacteroides. The sequence continues at coordinate 2,536 of USSR01000392.1, read as the reverse complement.
AGAAATTCACTATGGTAGCAGTATTACCGATCTCTACAATACCATCTATTGTCTCCGGACTATAAATCAAAGAATTCACTAAAGAACCTAATGGAAGGATATATTCTTCACCTTCTATTGTAATGATAGCCTCCGTATCAGTAACTACTATAGAGATATTTCCTCCACCCGGCTTAATTACAATCTTTTGCCCATCACTCAACGTTAATGTATACGTGCCATTACTTTCATCTACCTTTGTAATGCTCGCACCAGTCATCAAGGCTTTACTTAATTGAGTTTTGATGTCATCAATTGCTACCTCAATTACTGACACTCTTGACTTCAGATCATCAACATCATCATTGTCACATGAAACAAAAGTTCCTGTTGAAAGAACCACTGCTCCCAAAAGGAGCGCATTAAAAAATCGTTTGTTCATAATAATTAAATTAAAAGTTGGTAAATATATAAGTTAGGTCACTAAAAACCTTTATCTTTCTATTGTCATAAGGAAGATTATCCACAGGTAGATGCTTTACGTATACTTGTGCATTTTTCATATTTATTAATTTAGTGTTTTAAAATTCTATGAAGGCAAAAGTATGGTACGAACGTTAAAATAGTCCTTAAAAAGACATTAATCGAAGTAGTTTTTTCAAAGGAAAACAAGGGTTTCAGAGCATTTTAACTCTTTCACATTAAAGAATCATATATAAATGGATTAATCGAAGAAAAATAGACCTCAGATAAAGGTTATTCTTGGATTATGTATTATAATTAAGCCTTTCATGAAAACGAAACTTGTGGCTATATAACCCATAAATCAGTTATATAACCACAAGCTTTAATTAAAGATTTCTGTATTGATCAGTTATTTGCCTACACCATTCTCATTAAAAGCACTCACAGAGAAGTAATATTCAGAATCCCTATTGAAATAACGAGCCTCATATTGATTTTCGTAAACCACCATAGAGTGAGTCAATTTCTCTTTTTGTATTCCCCAACGTAAAATATACCCTGTTACATTTTCCTGCGGATTCCATGTAAACCGGTAGATACGTTTATCATTATTATCACGTGAAGCCTGGAAACCAGTCACTTCGACAGGGGCTTTGCCTCCGCCTTGCCCGAAGACGCGCAAACCGAACAGGGAGAAATTACCTTCCATATCTTTGGTATTGTTGATTTTCAGATATTGTACCTTTGCGGGAATATCCAAAACATGGAGTTTATGAGGGGCATCTTTCTGATTTTTCTCTTCATCCACCAGGCGAGTCCAGTTCTTACCGTCGGTTGAGGCTTCTATGTTATATTGATAAACCACCGGTCCATGAGGGGCACGGATATTGAAGTTATGGTCGGCAAAGTTGACTTGGATGGCATTCACTTCCATAGGTTTGCCAAGGTCTATCTGCAACCATTCGCCTTTCTTCCCTGTCTGGGCAGCCCACCAGGTTTCCACTTTCTCGTCATCCGCCAGTTCCGGTTCGTAACTTTCAAGGTGGGAAGAAGCGGATACATTCTTCTTATAGGAAAGCAGGTTCCAACCCATACCGATGTCTTCCTTTTCAAAGTCTACTTTCCGGTCGGGGATGCAGAAAGGATAATCGGCAAAGGTGCTGAGTGCATACATACCATATTTATCGGAAACGACAACCGGAAAGATGCCTAAACGACGCTCGAACCAATGACGAACGGAAATAACCATGGAGGCTACGTGCCAATAATTACCGTATTTATCCTTGAAAGTATGTCCGTGTCCGGCACCACCGATGAAACCACCAGGTTTGAAGGAGAAGGGGTTATCTTCCACAGCTTCAAAGGGGCCTAACGGGTTATCACCTACATAGTTACCGTCACCATAGATGCGATATTGAGTACCGGGGGCAGCATATTGTAAGTAATAGCGGCCGTTGTGCTTCAGCACGCACGGGCCTTCGTTCCAGCCTTGGCGCGGTTCTTCATTATTCACGCCGGGGACTTCCCAACCGAATTCATCACAACGATGTTTTATCAGGGCTTGGGGTTCTCCGATGGCACGGAAGCCATTTTTAGGGTCCACTTCCACACCCATGATAGGATCTTTATCCGAGCATCCCCAATAAATATAGACTTTCCCATCATCATCTTTTAAAAAAGCCGGGTCATGCTGACGGATAGTCAACTTGGTATCCACTTCCTCCCAAGCATCTGTTTCGGGATGGGCATTCTTGTAAATCTGAGTTTTCCCGCTGGAAGCAGTGAAGTAAAGCGTATCGCCATAGACAAGGATAGTCGGGGCATAATCTTCCATGGTCGGTATCGTCTTGCAAGGGATGTATTCCCAGTTTGCCAAGTCTTCGGAACGCCAGTAGCCACCGGACTTAGAAGCAAACATGTAATAATATCCCTTGAAATATTCCAGTACCGGGTCGGCAGCCTCGCGTCGTGGCTCATCTTCATCCTGAGGTTGGAAACGATAGTTCAAATCAATAGGATTGGCAACAATCCTGTCTGCTTTAATGGCAGTTTTCTCTTCCGAGGCGCAACTTGCCAATAGGCCTGCAGCCAG
>USSR01000391.1 GCA_900557355.1 uncultured Bacteroides sp. | reverse complement strand
ATCAAAAGAATACAGCATTGCTAAAAGTTAGCGGTAACAAACCAGTAACAAAAGGTACATAAATAACACCTTACTGCTGCTTTCTTTGATACAAAGATAGAAATTCTTTTGTTACCACATACAATATCTTAGCAATTATTATCAAAGTTATCAATCACTAATACCAACTAACTTTAATCTTATAATCACAATACCATATAAAATAAATCAAAAATTCAAGGATGCAAGCAACTTCAAATATATACTATTATAATATATAATTATATATAGCTAATTTATTCTTTTATCAAAAACTTTTCATATTTTTGCATCGTATACAACAGTCGTGTTGAATTACTATTTATGGAAATATAGCGTTTTGCTATTATTCTTGTCAGATAAAACGACCAATTTTAAAGATACGAGGATAATAGACACTCAAAACGTCTACGCAATAGCGTGGGCGGTGTCTATTCGTATCGTGGTGCTTGGTCGTACCTATCTGACAAATAGACGCTAGCCCACGTTCTTTTTATATTGAACGTGAAATGAGATTGAATTATTCACTTTATGTTTAACTATAAAAAGAAAAGTTATGAAAAAGTTTCTATGTATGACGCTGTTACTTACAGCTATGTTTTTAACGTTCTCTGCGTGTTCAAGCGATGATGATGAAAAAAACTCTCTATCCGGTACTGAATGGGTTACAAAGTATGCTGATGATTACCTTATTATCAAGTTTACTTCTGATTCAAAAGTTGAGGGATATTTTGCTGACAGCAATTTTGTAATGGATGGGAGATTGTCGTCAGGAACTTATACTATTGATGGGAATCAAGTCACCTTCAATAATTTTATCATTAAGTATATGGGCAGCTTTGAATACAGATACACAAATGCTACAATTTCCGGTTCTGCCATGACTGTTACCTATTACATGAAACATACTACCTCATCAAATTGGGGAACAGCAGAAACAGATAATTTCTCAAAACGCTAGAGCTATGTTATTCTACATTTGTTTAATAGTATGGGGAGCTTGCTTTCTATTAGGCGGCTTAACAGGGAAGAAGTAATAGTTGTAAATTGGGAATAATCTACCATTTTAGCAACCAATTAATACTGGAGCAAAACGCTCCGGTATTACTAATAGTTGTAGAAAATCAGTACGGTGTGATTTTAGTGATTACTGCATTATATAGTTATGTAAATACTACAATAGCACACCATATACTAGTAAAGAAATAAAGTTATGAGAAATTACTTAATTATATTATTAGCTTTCTTTGTTTGTACAAACATAAATGCACAAGTAAAAAAAACTGTATCAAAGCAGCAAAAAGCAGAATTGCTAATTGAAAGGTTCATGAAAGAAAATCTTAATGATTTTAAGAGCTATGAACCTATTGGATATTCTAAAATTGATACTCTCAAAAGCGAGTTTCCTTGTACAGAATTAGGCATAGTTACGCTTAGTTTAGCTAATTTAGCATTATCTTATCATGAGGAATCTTCTAATGAAATTAATTTTAGTTCTTATTCTACACAAAGAGAAAGGCTTATACCCATAGCTAAAGAGATATTAGGAGAATACAAAAAGTTTACTGTTAGTTATCCAAAGATTGGAATAGGTTGGACCATTACTCATAAATGTAGGTCAAAAAACAATAGAGGAAATTTAATGTTAGGCAATTGGATTTTTGGATTTGATAAGGAGATTGAAAATATAATATATATAAAATCAGACTTTCCAGAGGGAGACAAACATATCTCTACTGATTTTTTATTAAAGCAATTAGAACTTATCGATCCGACACATAATATACAAAATATGATACGTGATTATACAAAAAAATTAGCTCAAATAAAAAACGCTCTTTATCTATAGTCAGATATCCTAGGCACCAAACAAATTCAGAAAAAAATAAAAACCAAACCTGCATTTTATACAAAGGGGAGTGAAATTCATCCCTCTCCCCTTTATATTACTACCCCCTTCTCTTATTTTAGACCATTTTATAGAATGAGGAATACAATGTGTCACCCAAATAGAGAAAGTCGCTAAAATACCAATATATTATAGCTTATATAAACTGTAAAAAGCTACTCTACTTAATCAATAGAGTAGCTTTCTCATATTTAGTTAATGAAATAGATTATTATCTATGAGACTTTTCAGATGTAAGCTCCGATATTTTTAATATCATCATCCAGTTCTTTAATAAGCTCATTAGATATTTTTAAAACTGCCTTTGTTGATACGTCCTGTATTTTTTTCTTTAATCTGGAGTAGCATTTTCTATCGTCAAATACCTTAGCGTCTTTTAATTCTTCCAAAAAATCCGTTATTTGTGTCGGGTCGCTTTGAGTCATCAATCGGGCTACAAACACATAAAAAGCATCTGAAACGGTCTTAATCTCATCCATAACATCAGTTTTTATTTGGTTATTCTTTGATATTGAAAAATAACTATCTTGGTATCGCTTCATCAATAATTGATAAAAGAGATTTTCTGATAGAGTTGAGGCTGTAACCTCTGATACTCCCAACTGTTGGGGCAATCGTCTGTTTAACCTCATTTCATACTTTAGTAAGTTAGCCTCATCAAAGGTAACGGGCAAAGCCATATTTTTAGCTACTGCATCAGCTTTTTTATCATAGAAAGCAAAAACTTTGAGTTGCTGTTTTCCTTTGGGCTTGTAGTACAATGTTCCTACATCAAAGTGATACCTTAGTAGCTTTGGCATATCGCCCAACTTTGAAAGATAGTTTTCTACTGGGTGTGCCATTACAAACTGTGTCCCAAACTCCAATCCTGTAACTTTGGCATCATTTAAATTAATATGCAGACTATCTGATAGTTTTTCTATTGCTTGGGCTGTGGTATGTCTATCCAGTGGGTAAATATTGTTAGGGTATAAATACTTTGCCAAACTGCCTATTATCGATATTCCACCTGTATAGATAGACACTTTCAAGCCCTCCAAACTGCCAAAGGTGCAAACCTCACCTGTTTCATGGTCTATCTGGTCTTTTGCTCTATCCAAAAACTTGCTTACATCTGGAGTTTCTCTAGTTCTTGCTGTCCATAATTTTACCTTATCATACATTGTTACCAAAATTAGGGTACAAACTACATATTATTATAAGGCATCTACTTGTTCAGCCTGTTCTCTCAAAAATTTTATAGCCTCATCAAACCCACCCATCATAAGCTGCTTACAGTATGAAGAAATTAGGACTTTTGCACCGTCTAATACAATTAATTCAATAACAGTAGGTCTTACTGTATTGGCGTTCTTATCTTGATGGATAATGAAAAGATAACCATCATCTTTGTAGTCATAAAAAGGGTTAGACTTTTGTTTACTACTATATGTTTCAGTCGCCAAAGGATAGCCATAGGCAAAGCCGCTCAATTTTCCATCAACAAAGTAATCTTTCAGCCCTGTAAAGTTTAGACTATCTTTTGCTTGTAATTTCATAGCAGGTGAATTGTCTTTCTTGCTACCACTGTCTTTGCTTACTTGCAGGTACATTGATACTTTGCCGTCTCTCCCTATTATGGTTTCCATCGGTGGAAAATAGCCCGCTTGTGCAGTTATCCTATATTTAGGTGTTTTGCCATTGCCTGTGCAATCTTCCATTCTTGCATAGTAACGAATATTAGGAGTAATCATAAAGCACCCCCTTTCTGCATCCTACCTGTAACAACATAGTTTATTGCTTTCTGGTCCATTTCTTGTGTAGTGGCTACCCTATTTTGTTTCATCCATGCCTCAACCTCTGCACGATCAAAGTATATTTGTTTGCCGTTGGGCTTGTAGTGTGGTATCTGGTGGCTACAAGTCAGTTTATACAGGTGGCTTTTACTAAATCCTGTAAGTAGTGCCACATCATCAAAGCAAAGCACATTCTTTGCAGCTAATAGAGTGTAACGCTCTATTGCTTCCAACTTATTTAAAATCTCATGCTCCATAGTCCCAATTATTTATTATTTTATGGAGTTGTGCCTTAATACTGTACGTTGGTCGATACAGTTTATTTGCACACCTACAACAGTGCTACCAACTATCACTGTTGTAATGGATGTTGCAAATATCTGAAAGAAAGGAAAAAGAAAATATTGGGCTATATTGGGGAGTTCATTGGGAAATTTATTGGGAAGTATATTTATTTCTATTGGGCTATAAAAAGCTATTAAAACTAAATTATCTTGAATAATCTGTCAATTTCTTCATATCCTTTCGGCAATCGTTCTATCTGAAGCCGTGACTGCCCCAAATTTTTCAACCCAAATAGACTACAAATAGCTGTCTCTGGAAAAAAAGCACTGCCACGCTTAATCACATACTCTTTTGTTGTTGGATCTATATCAAAGCTATCACCACAATAAATTTTACCACAAAAATAAGCTAGCAAAACGTTACTTCTCGTCCAGTGGTATTTACCATCTATCAACTCAATCAAACCTACTTCTATTGCTTTATGAAATAATTCTATAGCGTTGCCAATATTTAACTCTTTTGGAAATTCGGTTTCATCTTGTCCTACGCCCTTTTGTTCAGAACCTCGTGAATCTTTCATCAAAACCTCTCTCCTCTCTTCTATAGCATCAAAAAAGCCATAACTGCTTTCATAATTACCAATAACATGTACTCCTAAATTCAAAGTCACATCTACAATGATTTTGGCATCATAGAGTTCTTTATCGATAAATTGTAAATCAGTAGGGTAGTATCGTAATTTTTTAAACAGCCTCAATAATGAACGAAACAAAAAATCTTCACCACTTAAAATCATTTCATCACAATCGGCTTCAAATTGTCTTTTCCGTTCCAAAACTTCTTGCAATGGCGGTAATTGAGGCATTTCTGAAATTTGTCTATCTACATCAACCACATCTATTTCTTTATTTTCATAATAAACACAATCACAATCACTTTTGAGTACAGATTCTATGCCCTTCTTTAATGGGGTTATTCTTTCTATCTCTTTGACTAAAGCGTTGTAATAGCTCACAAAATCTTTTATATTATTAACAATTTCCATCATAACAAATACTCTTAGTTTATCTCTATCACCACAAACACAGTAGAGTTATTAATCGAATATACCGTTTTGTCTATTTACTGCCTCTTTCTGCTTCTTATCTATGATTTTAGCATAAATCTGTGTAGTAGCTATTTTTGTATGCCCCATCATCTTTGAAACGGTTTCTATTGGAGTACCTAATGACAAATTTAAGGTAGCTGCCGTATGTCGAGAACAATGAAATGTAATATGTTTATTTATTCCTGCAGATTTCACCCATCGAGCTAATTGCTTATTTGCACTATCATTCTTAGGTAAGGAAAATATTGTATTCTCATCACTAGCATTCCCTCGTTCTGGCAACCATTTCAAAGCCTCATCACTAATATAAGCATTTTCACCCCGTTTTACTTTCTTCATCTTAAACCTCAATAATACACTACCGTCATTATCTTTGGCTAATTCTCCCCATGTAATAGATGAGACATCGCTATATCTTAATCCTACTAAACAACAAAAGAGAAAAGCCCGTCTCAAAATATCATTCTTACAAGAAGTTACTATCAGCTTTTTAATTTCATCCACTGTAAGAAACTCCCGCGTCCCCTCCTCATCTTTAGGCTTATCGTCATTATCCAATTTATCTATAGGATTTATGGTTATAATATCAGCTTTAACAGCTTTTCTAAGCACATACTTGAACTTCATAAATAAATTATGTTGTGTATTCAGACTCAAAGTTATCTCCTTATCTCTATCTGTTCCTGTTCTTTGATAATTAAAGTTCTTAGCTGTTTTCAGATAAGAAATAAAACCCTTAATATAATCTTTATCTACTTGCTTCAACTGGGTATCATCCCCTGAATACAAAGATATATGCTTTGCCAAAGCCTGTAATGTGTAGTAATAACCATGTTTATTACCACTTCTTTTTAATGCCTCATCAGCTTGATATAAAATGTAGGCAATAAGATTTACTTTCCCCTTAGGGGATATAAAACCAGCCCCCCTTTTGTTCAGTTCGGCTATCTTTTCATGGAGGATAGTATATGCTACTTCTAAAGTCTGTCGGTTTTGCTCCTTTACTGATAAATCGGTTTCTTCATTCAGGTACAACTTTAAAAATTCATATTGCCGTTTACCGTCCTTATACAAATCCAAATAAAGGGAAAGACTATTTGATAGTATTTTCACTCTTAATTTAATAGGTTCTTTTGGTCGATTTTTGAGTCGTTCCTTTTCCTCTTTTGTAGGTTCAGGGAAATAACCTGCCATCAATTCTGCAGGCGTTTTGAAGAGTTTTTGTACTTTTCTTGCCATAAATGCGCCTTATTTTGTTATTACTAATTTGTTACCGCCACAAATATAAGTATTTACATTCAAAAACGAGTAACAAGCGAGTAACAAAAAGCACATAAATAACAGCTAAAAAAAGGAAAACAACAAAGTTTAAGACAAGAGCATAAGACAAAAGGAAACGCCCTATTTATCGGCATTTCCTTTCTTTTTATTATCTTTTGTTTTCTCTTAAAAAATCGGTTAGGTGGTCAAATCCAGTCAACCCCAAATTTTTATTCGTACAGAATAGCGATTGTTTAGAA